>JAKDKP010000615.1 GCA_030453285.1 Propionibacteriales bacterium | reverse complement strand
GATCCGGACCATGTACGGCACCGTGCGGCCGTCGGCGATCGTGATCATCTCCACGTTGGCGGGCACCTGGGTCGGGTCGGGCACCTTGATCAACTGCGCGGAGCCCTGGGCCCGATAGCCGTACTCGACGGTGGTGGGGGCCGAGCAGTTGGCGTCGGTGGCCGGCGGCAGGCGATTGCCCAGCGGGCTGATGTAGGACTCGGTCTGGCAGATGAAGGGGCGTTGTTGCGGTCCGGAGAACATCGGTCCCTGCCCGGGATGATTGGTCACCATCACCTGACCCGAGCGGCCACCCAGTCTGGCGCGGATCAGCGTACGACCTTCCGGAAGCTTGTCGACCAGACCGATCAGCCGCCCCTGCGAAGCCTGGAATGCCTTGGTGACATCACGCCGCCCCGCGGTCACGGTGAGCTCCTCGGTCTTCGCACCAGCGGGGAGGCCGATGCCGAGCAGCACATCGCCACCACTGACCTTGTCGGGCTTGGGGGCAGACAGGACCTGCACCTCGACCCGCCCCGCTGCCGCGGACGGCGCGGGTGTCAGGAGGCCAGCTGGCGCGAGCGCCAGGGCAAGCACAAGGCAGACCCGGGTGAGTCTGCCGATCGAACGGGGGGACTTCGTTGTCACGATCATGGCGACATCGGACCACAGGTGCACAGGTAAACGGAAGCCCTGGACGACGTAGTTGGTCGGCGGAATCTGCGGCCGAGGGGTAGCGAGAGACGTCAGCCCGACGAACCGGGGCGGCTCCGGCGCCACCGATCCAGCGCGGCGTCCACGTCGACAGGGTTCACATGAACCGGCGGGCCGTCCGGCCGCCGTCGATGGGACTGGGCGATGCGCTTGTTCAGCTCGGTGAGGATGCGGTGAGCAACCGCTTCGGAGCGTACGTCGGCCAAGGTCTGATCGATCTCGGCGGCCTCCTTGCGCAACGCCAAGGACTCCGGGAGAGGCATCGCGATGTCCTCACGCTCCAACAACCCCTTGATCCACCAATTCTCGTCCTGGCGCTCACCCAGGCCCTTGATCGGCTTGCCGTGCCCGGGGAGGTTGTCGAACTCACCGCGCTCGGCGGCTTCCCGATAACGACGATCGGCCCATGACTCGTGTGTCATGGGCCGATCATAGACCTGTGTTTCCGTCATTGCAGACGGAGCAGAGGTATCACTGCTGAGGCGGTGCCTCACCCTGGGGAGCTTCGCCCGGCTGGCCTTCGCCGCCACCAAGCTGGCCTTCGACGAAGTCGCCGCCCTGATTGATCTGATCCTCGAACTTGCCACCGGTCTTCTCGGTGGCGAATTCCTGACCCTTGTCAATGCCCTGCGACACCTGCTCGGGGTTCTCTCCGGCGAGATCCTTGCCCTTGTTGAACAGTTCGCTCATGTGACTACCTCCTGATTGTCAGGTTGAACGCTCCCCGCGGGGAGCTCGGCTGTGGCCACAATAGTCGACATCTCGTTTGCGCAACAGGGCCCCCCGTCGGGCACGGTCCGATCAGGTTGCCAACCGTTCCAGCAGCAGGGCCTCGGCCAGGCATGCCTTGGCGAAGTCGCCCAGATGCAGGGATTCATCGATGCCATGGGCCCGGGTGTCGGGATCGCCCACCGCCGTGACCAACATGGTGGCTCGTGGGAATCGGCGCGAGAGCTCGGCCACCATCGGAATCGATCCACCCTGGCCCATGTGGACCGGCGCCACACCGAAGGCCTCGGTGAAGGCCTCGGTGGCGGCATCCGCGTACGGCCCGGAGAGTTCGAGGGTTGACGGATCTCCCGAGTCACCGGGGATGATGTTGATCTTGGATCTCCAGGGCGCGCGTGCCTCCAGATGCTTGATCAACTTCTCCAAGGCATCAGCGCCCGACTGGCCGGGCGCGACGCGCAGGCTGATCTTGGCTCGCGCGGTCGGACTCAAGGTGTTGGAGGCATCAGACACCGCGGTGGCGTCGATCGCTATCACCGAAACGGCCGGCTTGGCCCACAGGCGTTCGACGGCCGAGCCGTCACCGATCCACGACACCCCCTCCAACACACCGGTCTCCTCACGCAGGCGTTGTTCGGGATAGTCCAGATCGGTGGCGTGGGCGTTCGCGAGGCCATCGACAGCGACGTTGCCGACCTCATCGTGCAAGGTGGCCATCAGGCGGCACAGGCTGGTGAGGGCGTCGGGGACGACTCCGCCGAAGGAGCCGGAGTGCAGG
>JAKDKP010000614.1 GCA_030453285.1 Propionibacteriales bacterium | reverse complement strand
CCATTGGGGGCATGGGGGCCGAGGGCTGGGCCGATCAGTTGCGGATGAGCCGCACGCTGACCGCACAGACCCCCTCGATGGAGGCTCACGGATTGGCCTTCTGTGAGCGGACGAACGCCGACATCGTCGACGTTCTGCGCCGGCGGTTCGATCTGTCGAATGATCCGTACGATCTGCGACCGCGGCTGGCCGTCGATCTGCTGGCGGCGGCCTTCCATCGCGCCCTGGACAGATGGGTGGCGGACGCGGAACGGCCCGGTCCCGACAGCCTCGCCAACTCCTTGCGCGAGGCCTGCGCGGCGGCACCGGGCAGCCTCACCCTGCTGGCGCGTCCGCGATGACGAGGTCGCTCAGGAGGTCCGGCGGGTCCAGCGGTCGGCGAGGGCTTCGGAGCCACGGGCCACGAGGGTGACGTCGGCGCTCACGGCGAGGAAGTCGGCACCGGCGTCGGCATAGGACTGGGCCGCCTCGGGGTCGAAGGCGTTCACGCCGACGGGGGTGCCGGTGGCCCGTACGGACTCGAAGACCCGCCGCACCGCGGCGATGACGTCGGCGTGTGTCTGCTGACCGAGCAGACCCATCGAGGCGGCCAGATCGCTCGGACCGACGAAGATCCCATCCACCCCGTCAACGGCGGCGATCTCACCGGCATGATCAACAGCGGCGATCGTCTCCACCTGGACGAGCAGCGAAACCTGATCATCGGCCTCGGCCAGATAGTTGTCCACCCGACCCCAGCGAGCCGACCGCGCAAGCGCTGCGCCGACCCCACGGCGGCCACGCGGCGGATAGCGTACGGCGGCGACGGCTTCCCGCGCCTCGTCAGCCGAGGACACCATCGGCACCAGGATGTTCTGCGCACCGAGATCGAGCACCTGTTTGATGATCACCGGATCGGCACTTGGCACCCGAACGATGGTGGTGACCGGATAGGCCGCGGCGACCTGCAACTGCGCCAGCACCGAGGCCAGGTCGTTGGGGGAGTGCTCCATGTCGATCAGCAGCCAGTCCACCCCGGCACTGGCGCAGATCTCGGTGATCACCGCACTGCCGGCGCAGGCCCAGATCCCGGCCAGTGGACGCTCGGCGGCAGCAAGATCACCAGCAAAGGTGGGCTTCAGTCGAAGCGACATGTGATGGTTCCCATCGGTCCGTAGTCACACTGCACCAGATCCTCACGGGACACCCACATCGGACGCGTGAACGAGCCGGCCAGGATGATCTCCCCGGCCGACAGGTGGGCGCCGTGAGCGTGCAGCTTGTTGGCCAGCCACGCGACTCCGTTGGCTGGATGGTTCAAAACGCCGGCGGCGACACCGGTCTCCTCGATCGTGTCGTTGCGGAACAGCAGCGCCGACACCCAGCGCAGATCGACCGCGTCGACAGCCGTCCGGTTGTCGCCGAGCACCATTGCTCCGTACGCGGCGTTGTCGGCGATGGTGTCGACGATGGTGCGCCCCTCGAGTTCGATGTGCGAGTTGAGCACCTCCAGGGCTGGGGTCACGTACTCGCAGGCGGCCAGCACGTCGGCCAGCGTGCAGTCCGGTCCGCGCAGGTCGGCCGACAGCACGAACGCCAACTCGACCTCCACCCGTACGTTGGAGAAGCTTTCGTACGGAATGCTGGCACCGCTCTGCCACACCGTGTCGTCGAACATCACGCCGTAATCGGGTTCGGTGATCCCCGTGGCGGCCTGCATCGCCTTGGACGTCAGACCGATCTTGCGCCCGATCATCCTTCGGCCAGTGGCACGTTGTTGATCACTCCACACGCCTTGGACGGCGTACGAGTCGGCGACGGTTGCAGTGGGGTGGCGTACCGAGATCCGAGGCATCAGCGTGTGCGTGCGGTCCGCCTCGGCCAGTTCGGCGGCCAACTCCGCGACGACCTCATCGGAGAGCCCTCGCCCGCCGTCGCCGGTCACAGCTGGTGCCCGAGCTTGTATTCGCCCTGCTTCCAACTCGGCAGCTCCGCGTCCTCGTCCTTGCGGGTGTAGGAGAAGCCGTCAGCCCCGATCGTCGCCGCCATCTCGGACTCCTCGGTGCGGGCGACCACCGGCATCGGGTTGCCGTCAAGGTCGAGCACCAGCGAGGCCTCGGTGTACCAGCTCGGCACGACCGGGTTGCCCCACCAGTCGCGGCGCTGGTTGTCGTGGCCGGCCCAGGTGGTCACGGGGTTGTCCGGGTCCCCGGTGTAGGAGTCCGGCGGGTAGATATCGA
>JAKDKP010000044.1 GCA_030453285.1 Propionibacteriales bacterium | reverse complement strand
CCCTCTCCCCCGGCACCGTCCGCAACTATCTGAGTGCCGCGGTCACCAAACTCGGCGTCGCCAACCGTCACGAGGCCGTCCGTCTCGCCCGCCAACGCGGCTGGATCTGACGGCCACGGCCGCGCCCAGAAAATCGGCACGCTCAGGCGCACTGCCAACACATGGGTCCGGCGATGGGGCTCAGCGTGCCAATTTTCCGCAGGGAGGCTGGGGACAGGGCTGGCTGCGAGCCGCTCAGCTCTGCCGGGACCACCAGTCGAGGAGTTCGGCGCGGGCGCGTTCGGGGCCGAGGGGGCCGTGGTCGATGCGCAGTTCGAGCAGGTGCTTGTACGCCCGGCCGACGGTCGGACCGGGCTCGATCCCCAACACGGCCATGATCTCGGCACCGTCGAGGTCAGGACGCAGGGCATCCATCTGTTCCTGTTCGGCCAGCTGGGCGATCCGGCGTTCGAGGTCGTCATAGGCGTTGCGTAGCCGGGCGGCCTTGCGCTGGTTGCGGGTGGTGCAGTCGGCCCGGGTGAGGATGTGCAACCGCTCCAGTTGGTCACCGGCGTCGCGGACGTAGCGGCGTACGGCCGAATCGGTCCATTGACCCTCGCCGTATCCGTGGAACCGCAGATGCAGTTCGACCAGCAGGGCCACGGCCTTGATCTGTTCGGTGGAGAACTTCAGCGCCTTCATCCGTTTGGAGACCAGTTTGGCGCCGACCACGTCGTGGTGGTGGAAGGACACCTTGCCACCGGATTCGAATCTGCGCGTCCGCGGCTTGCCGATGTCGTGCAGCAGCGCGGCGATCCGGTTCACCAGATCGGGTTGGTGTCCACGGGACTTCTCCAGGTCGATCGCCTGTTCGAGCACGGTCAGGCTGTGCTCGTAGACGTCCTTGTGCCGGTGGTGCTCGTCGCGCTCCAACCTCAGGGCCGGCAGCTCGGGCAGCACCCGCTCGGCCAGTCCGGTCTGCACCAGCAGGTTCAGGCCCGGACGCGGATTGTCGGCCAGCAGCAGCTTGGTCAGCTCGTCGTGCACCCGTTCGGCCGAGATGATGTCGATCCGGTCGGCCATCGCGGTCATCGCCTCGACCACCGACGGGTCGGCGGTGAACCCGAGCTGGGCTACGAACCGGGCAGCCCGCATCATCCGCAGCGGGTCGTCGGAGAAGGACTGCTCGGCGGTGGCCGGCGTGCGAATCCTCGACGCGGCCAGATCGGAGAGTCCCCCGTACGGGTCGGTGAAGGTTTTGTCGGCACACGAGATCGCCATCGCGTTCACCGTGAAGTCTCGGCGACGAAGGTCACCGGCCAGGGTGTCCCCGAACGCGACGGCCGGCTTGCGGGAGGTCTCCTCGTACGTGTCACTGCGATACGTGGTGACCTCCACCACCCACGCGCGGCCTTCAGCGTCGTCGCCGCCGGCGGGTTCGACGAGCTTGGCGCCGATGGTGCCGAACGCGCGGCCGATGTCCCATACCGCACTGCCCCTGTCGCCGGTGATGATGAACTCACGCAACAGCGGTTCGATCTGCTCGGGTCGGGCGTCGGTGGTGAAGTCGAGGTCATGCCCGAGCCGGCCGAGCAGGGCGTCGCGGACCGGGCCGCCCACCAGGTGCAACTCGTGGCCGGCCGCGGCGAACAGCCCGCCGAGCCGGTCCACCACGGGGGTGATCCGGATCATCTCGGCGACGGCGTTGGCCTGCGCTCCACTGAGGCTGGGCATGTCGGAACTGTTCAGACTGGGCACGGCGCTCCACTCTATCCTTCCCTCCGTGTGACCCCGTCCGGGAAACGACGGGTCGGTCGAGGTGCGACAGGCGTACGACAGAAGGCGCGTCGACTGTGCCGGTTCCCTAGGATGGGGCGGTGACGAGTGCGAGCGGGGGACGACCGGGCTGGTGGACAGCCTTGTTGTGCTGTCTGTCTGCTGCGGTCCTGGTCCCGGCCCTGTTCGCCGCTGCACCTGCTCGTGCACAGCCACCCTCTGCGGTCACCGTCTCCCTCACCGAGCTCACCCCCACGGTCGCCACCTCCGACAAGGACACCGTCATCATCAAGGGCGTCGCCACCAACGCCACCGACCGGCCACTGACCCGATTGCAGGCCCTGTTGTGGCGCAACCAGGCGCCCTACACCGACCGTGAGCAGTTCGAGCAGGTGCTGCAGACCGAACCGACCGAACCGGTCGGTGCCCGGGTCACCGACCACGCCAGCGGGTTCATCGATCTGACCCGCAGCGACCTACGACCCGATCTGCCCGAGTCGCTGGCTCCCGGTGCGTCGGTCCCGTTCAGCGTCCAGGTGACCGTGGCCCAACTCGGACTGCCGCTCCCCGATGCCCTCTACATGGTGGGCGTGCACGTCCGGGGAAGCACGGACGGTGGTGAGGTGAGCACCCTGGGCCGAGGACGCACCTTCCTCCCGGTGGTGAGCAAGCAGGCGACCAACAAGGCGCCCCTCACCTCGGTCGTGGTGCTGAACTCGCGGCCCTCGTACACCACCGAAGGCGGGTTCGTCGATGATCATCTGGCCGACGAACTCGCCGACGGCGGACGGCTCGATGTGCTGCTCGACAGTGCGGCCCGCAAGAAGGTGAATTGGGCCGTCGATCCCGAGCTGGTGCAGGCGCTGGAAGTGATGAGCAAGGGCTACCGGGTGTCGTCGGGGCAGGGCACTCGAGCCGGTACGGGGGCGGCTGCGGCCGAGCGATGGTTGAGCCGCTTCGACGACCTGGACGAGAAGGCCGGCTACCGACTGATCTTCGGCAGCCCCGATCTGGCGGCCCTGGCCCGCCGCGACACCGGCTCCTATCTGTCCCGGGCCGTTCGCGCCGGGCGCACGGTCACGCGGACCGCCGAGCTGCCGACCCTTGCCATGCCCACCGAAGGCCTGGCCGATGCGAACACGCTGGCGCGGACCGACCGGATCGACCCCGACCTGTACCTGCTCTCGGATGCCTCCACCGGCACCAACGCCGTACGGAGGTCGGCCGCCGGTACGCCGGTGATCAGCTTCGACGCCGGCGCCTTCGCCGGCGGCCCCGATCCCGATCCGCTGGCTCCGGTGAAAGTGCGCCAACGCCTGGTCTCCGACGACTGGCTCCGGACCACGACCGGCGAATCCAGCGTTCGCGTGATCACCACCGCCGACCAGGCCGAACGTGATCGCACTGCCGACGGACCGCATCTGGTCCGGCGATTGTTGGCCGAGGCGGTCGACCAGGTCGGCGCCGACACCGAACAGGTGACGCTGACCTACCCCACCCAGGCGGCAGCCGACGAATTGACACCGCGGCAGGTCGATCGGGTGGAGGCTCTGCGCCGCGACTACGTCGCCCTCGCCGACCTGCTGGTGGCCCAGGGCGACATCGAGCAACAGATCGACGCCGCCGTCGGTCGTGCCGCATCCGGTGCCTGGCGTCGGGATGAGCAGGGTCAGGCGGCCCTGCTCGCCCCGGCGATGCAGAAGGTGGCCGGCATCGGCAACGGGGAGGCGGTCACTCTGGGGCGCGACCGCAAGGTGGTGCTGACCGGTTCGATCGGATCCTTCCCCTTGACGATCACCAACAATCTGACCGTCCCGGTGCAGGTGAAGGTGAACGTGGCCTCGGGCAACAACTCGCGGCTCAAGGTGAAGTCCATCGATCGGGTCGAGGTGCAGCCGGGTGAGCGGATGTCGGTGCAGGTCGAGGCCAAGCCCGCGGCCAACGGCGAGGTCGAGGTGTCGGCCCAACTGTCCACCTTGTCCGACATCAAGCTCGGCAAGCCCGCCACGACGACGGTCCAGGCCACCGAGTACGGCACGGTCGGCTGGGTGATCGCGATCGGAGCCGGGATCGCCTTCTTCGTCACCACGGCCCTGCGGATCCGTCAGGTTCGGCGCGAACGCGGTACCGGCGGCGAAGCCTCGGCGGGCGGTACCGGCAGCGACGACCGAGACAGCCTGACCTCGAGCGCACCCGCAGCCGAGGTAGGGAACGAGGACCATGGCTGACCGGGACAACAGAGCTGACCGGCACGACCACGAGCAGGACTACAAGCCGAAGCGCAGCGCCGAGGCCGACGGCCTGCCACGGGAGACCACCGCACCGACGGCGCAGCAAGCCGAGAACCGCTCCTCCTCGCTGGTCTCGGCGAGCGCGTTGATGGCGGCCGGCACGATGGTCTCGCGACTCTTCGGCTTCCTGCGGGCCATCCTGCTCGCGGCCGTCATCGCCAACGGCTCCCGACAGGCCGACATGTTCGCGCTCGCGAACACCGTGCCGAACATGATCTATGTCCTGCTCGCCGGCGGGGCCCTGAACACCGTCTTCGTCCCGCAGATCGTCCGCGCCATCAAACGCGACAAGGACGGCGGCGACGCCTACGTCAATCGAATCCTGACCGCGATGGGCATCATCCTCGGCGTGATCACGGTCGTGTCGGTCGTCGCGGCTCCATTGATCATGCAGATCTACACCGACGGCGCGTGGAAGAGCCCCGCGCTGCAGGATCACTACCAGCAGATGATCGTGCTGGCAGCGCTGTGTCTGCCGCAGATCTTCTTCTACGGCGTGCACGTACTGGCCGGTCAGGTGCTCAACGCCCACGAGAAGTTCGGCCCGATGATGTGGGCGCCGATCGCCAACAATGTGATCTCGGTGGGCGTCTTCGTGCTCTACCTGATCATCTGGGGCACCGACACCGACACCTCGGCCACCTTCAACACCGCCCAACTGCTGGTGCTCGGCATCGGCTCAACGCTCGGCATCGTCGCCCAGGCAGCGGTCCTGGTGCCCTTCCTCGGCCGTACGGGGCACAAGTTCCAACCGCGGTTCGACCTGCGCGGGGTCGGCTTGGGCCACACCTTCCACCTGGCCAAGTGGACATTGGGATTCGTGCTGGCGACCCAGCTCGGACTGGTCGTGATCACCCGGCTGGCCAGCGGGGCGAGTGTCAGCGGCGAACCCGCGGCCGGATGGAACGCGTACAACCAGACCATGCTGGTGTGGATCCTGCCGCACTCGTTGATCACGGTCTCGCTGGCCACCGCGATGATGCCCGCGGCGTCCCGACTGGCCGCCGATCACGATCTGGCCGGGGTCGCACGGGAGGCCACCCAGACGATGCGGTTGGCGTTGACCGCCCTGCTGCCGGCGGCGGTCGCGCTTGGCGTGCTGTGCATGCCGATCGCGATCCTGCTGTTCGGCAACGGCAAGGGCAAGGTCGATGCCCCGTTCATGGGGTGGACGCTGCTCGGGCTGGCGATCGGGTTGGTCCCGTTCACCCTCAACTACGTGTGCCAACGCACCTTCTATGCGATGGAGGACACCCGTACGCCATTCTTCCAGCAATGTCTGGTGGTGGTGTTGAACGTCGGCTTCGCGTTGGCGTTGGTGCTCCCGTTCGACGCACCACAGTTCATCGCGCCGGCGCTGGGGCTGGCCTACTCGTCGGCGTACTGCGTGGGCTTCGTCGTCGACTTCATCTGGTTGCGCCGCCGGCTACCTGATCTTGATCCGCGTCCCCTGCTCCGCCTCGGCGTGCGGTTGACTCTGGCCGTGGCTCCCGCCGCGATCGTGGCGTACGGCATCACGTACCTGTGGGGATCGGGTGACAACCAGCTGGTCCGAGCCGGTTCGTTGGCCCTGTCCGGGGTGCTCGCGGTGGCGATCTTCGTGGGTCTGAGCCGGCTGCTGCACATCGAGGAGGTGACCACGATCGTCTCGACGGTGTTGCGGCGGCGGCGCGCGGCCGCGGACCGATCGGCCGAGGAGCCGGCCGTCGTCGAGTCCCCCGCGACAGAGATTCCCGGTGCCGACTCGACCGCCGCCGCGCGCCATGCTGGCCCGGATGCCGGTGCTCGGCCTACCATGCAGAACAGCGCCACCGGTAGCAGCAGCGAGGACTCCCCCGGCCTCGATGTCAGCGCGATGGCACGTTCAGATGTTGCGGCAGCAGAGGCACACCCGATGACACTGGCGAGGGGCGAGGTCAACGCCAACGCCGAACTCGACCCCGAACGCCCCCACTCCGAACTTCCCGACTCCGACCAGCTCGAGGGTCACATCACGACCGGGACGGTGCTGGGCCGCCGCTATCGCCTCGAGGAGCGGATGGAGGAACGCCGCTCGGTGGAGACCTGGCGGGCTTTCGACACGGTGCTGTCCCGCTCGGTGGTGATCAACCTGCTCCCGGCCGGTGACGAGCGATCCCCCGAGACGCTGGCGTCAGCGCGCAAGGCGGCGATCGCCACCGACTCACGGTTCCTCCGGATCCTGGACGCCGTCGAGTCCGACGATCCCGAACACGGCTCGTACGTGGTGAGCGAATACACCCCCGGCCAGAACCTGACCACCATGCTGGCCGCCGGGCCACTGTCGGCCCTGGAGTCGGCCTGGCTGGTCCGGGAGGTCGCCGATGCGATGAGTGGTGTGCATGCCGCCGATCTGCATCATCTGCGGATCAGCCCCAGCACCATCTGGATCACCCCGACCGGCAACATCAAGATCGGCGAACTGGCGATCCGCGCCGAACTGCGTCCCGGCCCCGAGCTCGATCCGGGCGATCCCACCACCCTCAAACGAGGCCGGGCGGCCTTCCACCCCGAGACCGAGGAGGCGCACGATGTCGCTGATCTTGGTCGAGTGCTGTACGCCTGCCTGGTGCATCGTTGGCCGGGCGGCAACCGGTTCGGCATGGAGGCGGCCCCCACCGACGGCCTGGACGGTTGGTTCACTCCCCGTCAGGTGCGACATGGTGTCTCGCCCGCCCTGGACCGGATCTGCGAGCAGATCCTCAGTGCCTCCCCGCGCCGGGCCGGCGGCCTTCGTACGGCGTCGCAGATCGTCACGGCTCTGGGCCAGGTCCTCGGCACCGCAGACGCCTCGGCCGACCTGGAACGGCGCCTGCAGCATCCGGTGCCGCAGATCACCGTCGGCGATCCGCAGCTCATCGCGCCGCAGTCACCCCTGACCGCGTACCGCGCCCAGTCCACCTCGGATCGGCCCGAGATCCTGCCGAGCTCCCCGGACTCACCGCAGACAGCCAAGCTGCCGCGCGTGAGCGATTCGGCTCCCGCCAGCCGACGCTGGGTGCTGGGCATGATCATCGTGCTGGTGATGATCATCATCGTGGCGTTGATCGCGGTCGTCACCCAACTGGGCCTGGCCGGTGGCCGGGGCAACCAGGAAGATGCCGCGCCCGCTCCCGGACCGGTCGTCCGGAAGATCACCGACGTCACCGACTTCGACCCGCCGCCAGGAAACGGTCGCGAGAACCCCGACCAGACCCGGCTGGCCTTCGATGGTGACCCCGAGACGGGTTGGACCACGGTCCGTTACCTCAATGACCCCCAACTGGGCGGACTCAAGGACGGGGTCGGGTTGGTCGTCGATCTTGGTGCACCCGTGGCCGTCTCTCGCGTGAAGTTGATCATGAACAAGGCCGGTACGAATCTTGAGCTGAGGGTGCCCAACGACCTGGCGGCGACCGATCCGCCGTTGACGTCGGCCGACGACTGGAAGCCGGTCGCCCAGGCCGCGAACGCGGCCAAGGAGGTCGAGTTGGCCAGTGCCGAACCGGTCACCGCGCGCTACCTGCTGGTGTATCTGACCGCGCTCCCTGCCGACAAGGGCGACTATCGTGGCGGGGTCAACGAGATCGAGGTGTCCGGGTGAAGGTGATCGACGAGTTGGCCGACGAGGATCTTCTGCGGGCGCACGTCGATGGTGACGAGCATGCCTTCGCCGAACTCGTGCATCGTCACCGTGACCGGTTGTGGGCCATCGCCTTGCGGACGATGCGCAATCCGGAGGAGGCCGCCGACGCCCTGCAGGACGCCTACATCTCCGCCTTCCGGCGGGCCGCCTCCTTCCGGGGTGACGCCAAGGTGACCACCTGGCTGCACCGCATCGTGGTGAACGCCTGCCTGGATCGCATCCGGCGCAACAAGGTGCGCCGGGCCGATCCGCTGCCCGACGACCCCGACCGGGCCGCGATGCTGGCCACCACCGATCTCGACCACAGCGATCAGATCGCCCAACGGGACCGCAAGGCGCTGATCGCCGAAGCGTTGGGCCAACTGAACCCCGATCAGCGGGCGGCGTTGGTGCTGGTCGACATGGAGGGCTATCGGGTCGAGGAGGCCGCCATCATCCTCGGCTGTGCCCCGGGCACGGTGAAGAGCCGCTGCTTCCGCGGCCGCGCCAAGCTGCTGCCCCTCGTACAACATCTCAAGGAGTCTGATCCCTGGTGACCGCCGATCAGCCCGCTCCTCGGGGGACGAGCCTGCCGTTGCAGTGGAATTGGCAGCTCCACCTCGGTCTGGCCAGCGGTGCGGCGGGCCTGCTGACGGTGATCATGGTCGTTGGCCGCCCGGTGGGATGGGTCTCGGTGGTGCTGGTGGTCGTGCTCGCCTGGGGGCTGTTCGCCGTCAATGTGTGGATACGTCGGCGAGCCCAGATGATCCGTGACGGACGTTTGCTGTGGGTGCGCCGGCTGCGGCATTGGCGCTCGTACGACGGCCGACGGGTGCGGCGCGTTGACGAGGTGACCACCTGGTCGGGCATCTGCTACCGGATCACCGACGACACCGGGCTCCGCGCCCTGCTGCCGGCCGCCCTCTTTGCCGGTGGCCATTCGACGGTGCTGGCCTGGGTGCTCGACCTCTCCGGAGACGCGGTCTTCGACAAGCAGGCCCGACGCAGCGTGGTGCACCTGCACGAGCGCGGGCTGTTGGATCATCACAGCGCCCGCTTCGATGCCGAAGGCCGTGCGCTGACGGCGCGGTCGACCACAGTTGCCGAGCCGGGGCACACTGGATCACGAACCCTTGGCACGTCGAACGGCCAGACCGATGCCCGGGCCGGTGGAACCGAAACGGGCCCCAGCGACGTCGAACCGACCTCGCCCCGCCTCCGGGCGGGCAGCCGTCCTCATACAACGGAGCAGACATGACCGACCTCACCGCCTCCGACCTGGAAGCCCTGCGCGCCGGCACCATCGATGACGCCGGCCTCGGACGACTTCTCAGCACCGAATTGGCCGAACCCGAACTGGACGCCGTCCGCCATGCGCTGGCCGAGGCGCCAGTACTGGAGATGCCGGTCGAGGTGTCCGCGCGATTGGCTGCCGTGGTCAACGCCGAGAGCGAACGCCGCCAGTCCGGCCGGGCCACCGCGGAGCAGGAAGCCGCCCGGGCCCGACGAGCCAAGCAGGCCCTGGGCACCTTCGAGAACTCCGCCCCCGACAAGAAGGCAGCTCTACGCCCCCGGCAGCACCAGAACCTCTGAGCCCACAGGGGCCGTACGAAGCCGACGCCGTCGATCCTTGGATCGGCGGCGTCGGTCCGTTGCGCCGTCAGGCTTGCACCGTGCGGGATCGAGGCATATATTCCGGATGGAATAGTCCCTCCGGAGGATGTTGATGCCCCAGCGTTTGAGCCCGCTCGCCTTGGCGGCCCTGGCGATCTTCGCCGAGGGGCCGACCCATGCGTACGAGGTGTACAGCACGATGCGTCACCGGCGCGAGGACCGT
>JAKDKP010000613.1 GCA_030453285.1 Propionibacteriales bacterium | reverse complement strand
AGACGGTGATGCGGTGGCAGGAACCGTGGCAGACCCGCGTGGTGGTGGATCGCGCTCGGCTGGTGAGGTTTGCCGCCGTCGAGGGTGCCACCATCCGTCTGGTGGTCGGTGTCGACCGACTCGATGTCTTCGGTGACGACGCGCCGTTGCCGCTGCGCATGCCGGCCGTGGTGGTGGGGGAGGCGATGACGGTGGCCTTCTCGGCACATCTGCTGGTCGCGGCCCTGGCTGCCGGTGTCGGACCCGATGCTCTGTTCGAATTGGCCGGACCCGACCAACCTTGCGTGATTCGTTCGGCGGATCAGGCCACGTACACGGCGGTTGTCATGCCGCGCAGCCTTTCTCCCGAATCGTGACGAGGTTCGGTCCGATCGTGACAAGGTCTGGTCGAGGATTGCCGGGCAGTTTCCATGTCTGGGTGGGCGCCAACAATGTGGCAACGCTGAGCCATTCCCTGGTGTGGTTCGCCATCGGTTGGGTTGCCGCCGGTTTCGGCCCGGCCAGCAGTGCGCTGATCTCGACGTTGACCGTGCTGCCCAGGGCGGTTCTGTTGCTGGCCGGTGGTGAACTCGGGGACCGATTCGGTCCGCGCCGGATGATGGTGGTGAGCTCGGGGGTCATGTGCGCACTGCTCGTGGGCGTGCTGGTGGTGACCGGCGGCGAGACCGCCGAACTTCCCGTCCTGATCGTCCTGGCGGTCGGGTCCGGCGTGGCGATCGCCGTGCAGATGCCGGCCCAAGGAGCGCTGCCACGACTGTTCGTCGGCGACGACCTGCTCCCCAGGGCGATGGCGCAGCACTCCTCGGTCCAACAACTGGCCCGGGTCGCTGGGCCAGCCCTGGGCGGCGTGCTGTTGATCTTCCTCACCCTGTCCCACTTGTTGATCATCGACGTCGTGGTCGGTGCGGGACTGATCGTGGTACTGGCCCTGCTCCGACCGCCGCGGGAGATCCGGCCCGCGGGACTGTCGGCCAATCCGGTGCGTCGGGTGGTCGACGCGCTCGGGGCCATCGCCCGGATTCCCGGTCTGCTGGCGTTGTTGCTGGCCGTCGGACTGCTCGCGGCCTCGGTCCTCCCGCTGTTGTACTTGGGGGTTCCGCTGGCGGCACGGGAACGGGGCTGGAGCCCCGCCCAGGCGGGGTTGGTCGAGGCGGCCTGGATCGTCGGCACCCTGACGGTGACCCTCGGCGTCGCGAAATTCGGTGTGCCGACGCGGATCGGACCCTGGCTAGTCATCGGGCCACTCTTGGCCAGTGCGGGGATCCTGGTCCTGACGACCACCACGCCGGCCAGCTGGGCGATCATCGGATCCCTGGTGATGGGAGGGGGGACCGCCGTCTTCACCTGCACCGCGATGCCACTCTTCGTGGCGCAGACGCCACCCGGCATGTTGGTGCGGTGCCAGGCTGTGCTGGCTCTCGCGCAGACGTGGCCACTCCTGGTCGCCAACGGCGGGTTTGCCTGGTTGACCGACCTCGGGGGAGTCTCGTACGGATTCGGTGCGGCGGCGCTGCTGTGTCTCACCTCGGGCCTCGCCTGCCTGGTGGCGCCGTCACTGCGTACCGCTAGCGCCGAGGTCCGGCCCAGCTGAGCTGACGGCGACCTCCGTTCGTGGCTTCGACGGAGCTTTGGCAATTGTCCGGGGCGAGGCGAAGAGGCTCGCGTGTGATCAAGATTACACAACGGTCGCCCCGGGCAGTTTTGGTTGGTGGGTGGACGCCACGCACAATGGACGTACGACGGCGTGACGCACTTCCGCTGTCACGTCATTGCTGGCTCGAAAGGTCACTGCGTTGCCCACCATTCTCATCACCATGTTCGTGGTCCTAGGCGTTTCCGTCACCGTGCTGGCCATCGTCGTGGTGGGCATGCGCGGCCGCGGTCGTGACCGCGCGCCCCGCATCGCCGATCGCCTGGCGACGGCGGCCAAGCACCTGAACGGCGACGGACAGCCTCCGCAGTTCAGCCGCGTGCGTTGAACTGGGGCACTCGGTTGCGGCGACGGGAACGGCGTACTTTCTGCGTCGACTCGTCAACGGCTGCTCCGGGTGACCAATTCCCTGTGAATACCTGGAACGCCCAATCTGACGTTTGCCCGATTCCGACGTGGAACGGGCCACGTGTGCTGCGTTGGTCGGGCAAGCACGTCGAGGATCGCAGGGTCGAAACCGCGCGGCTCCCCGGGTGGCTCAGCCCACCCGCCTCGTCTCGTTAGGATGACCGC
>JAKDKP010000612.1 GCA_030453285.1 Propionibacteriales bacterium | reverse complement strand
CAACACCGAGGGTGCCGAACGGCTCATCCCCGCGCGGGCGGGGAGCTCACTAACTGACAAGGGACGATACCGGCTCGCCAACCGTTCCAGCATCACTTCTGCCGGCGCGCCCTCCGGTACTTCGCAGCCCTCGACCATCCGGGCCGCATCGGATTCGAGGTCGCGTCCTGATTCGCCGGCCGACGGATCAAGGAGAGGCCATCCACATCAACGACCTCCCAATCATGACGGTGTACGCGAAAGTCCAGCCGTTGCTCGTTGTCGGCGGAAAACACCATGATCGCCCGGCCGTCTTTGCACAGTTCGACGACCCGGATCCACAGTGCCTCACGCACTCGCACGGTGACCCGGCCGACATACACCCCTGGCGCAATCTCCAGCAACCATCGAGTCACGAAACCTCGCAGACCCACCGGCACAGCAGTCAGGACGAGGACTACCACGGAGGTTCCAGGCCTTCCGGGTCGCTCCCCCAACTTCGCCCCGCGGCGACCGTACGATCGCCACCGTCCCAGAGTTCCACCACCGACCACTCCAGTTGATCTTCGTCGGCTTCGGACCCGAGCAGCGTCTGCACGTCTCGTACGACTCGCTTCAGCAGCTTGCTCTCCCGAAAGGCATCTCGCATCGCCAATCGCGTCTCCGCCGCCACATCGAGTGGATCGTTCTGCACCACGGTGAATGCGGGCGGCACGGCGAGCTCCATCTTGTAGAGGTCAGCGATGTCGTACACGAAAGACCTGTCGTGTCCGGTGTGCACGAATCCCAGTCCAGGGGAGCATCCGAGGGCCACCGTCACCGAATGCACCAACCCGTACAGACATGAGGTGGCAGCCGTGATCGCCTGGTTGATGTCGTTGGAGAGCTCGAAATCTTCCGGGTTGTACGACCGGCCCGACCAGTCCACACCGGTCCGTTCGGCCTGTTCACGATAGATGCGTCGGACTCTGGCACCCTCGCGACCACGTAGCTGTTGCATGGTCATCTTGTCCACAACTTCATCCGGGAAGCGCATCTCATACATCTTGCGCGCCACGGACAGTCTCTTCTGCTGATTGCTCACCAGCTCGGCCTGCGCGATCAGCAGGCGCGACGATCTGGCCAGTGGTCGCCCGTGTGCGTAGTACCTCACGCCATGCTCCCCGACCCACACCACGGTGGCGCCGCTGTCGGCCAGGACGACCATCGCCTGGTGTGTGATGTCGGTACCCGGCCCAAGCATCAACGCCCCCACCACGGCTGAGGGGAAGTGGATCACGCCCCGTTCGTCGGTGGCGGTGATCGCATTGTCGGACCGGTGGATCTTGCACCGCTCGAGATACACGAACGTCAATCGGTCCTGGGCACGCGTCAGCTCCCCCACCTCGGCAGGACGCGGACCCGGGATCGGCTTCATCGAACTGGTGCCAAAGTGAGCATTCCGCAGCCGTACCCCTTGGCTGGACCGATGCCGTTGATCAACCCGTCACGAAGTCGTACGGGATCGGTCACGGTGAGTGCTCCGTCGAACTGCACCGTCGCCAGCGTCACCTCGCGTCCGGTGCCGGCCTCGCCTCGTCGGAACCGATGGACATCCCGCCGAGTCACGTCAGCCTGCGGCGGGTCACCCAGCGCGAACCCGGCCGCCTTGGCCTTCTCGAGGAGCCATGCCAACTGGTGGTGCCCGATCACCGGCACGCGCTTGCTGCGTTGGCGATCGGGTTGACTCAGTGATCGGGTCGGATTGGCCGCCAGTCGGAACCGCCACGCCTGCCCGGTGCTCAACCTGGCAAGGAACCTGGAGTAGTCGGCGGTCTGCCAGGAGCTCGTCGATGGCCACCCACATTCCTCCACGAGTGCCGTCAGGTCCGGGGACTCAGGGCTGGTGATCAACAGTTCCACCCGCCCGTGATGCCCGCGATCCACCCGCCAGAGGATCCGTCCACCGTCCAGCCGATCACTGGCGAAGCTGTTCAAGACTGCGGCATGGATGCGCTGGGGCGAGGCCAGCAGGCGACGACTCTCGCGCCGTCGTACGTTGACTTCAAATCGTGTGAGATACATCAGCCATCCCCCAATGCCTGCAACCAGTCCACTGGGCCGTCGGCGGCGTCTCGACCGTCGGCGTTGTCCTTCGACACCGTGAAACGTGCCACCGACCGTACGGCGTACCGTCGGTCATCGGAGGCGAAGCTGACCGGATTGTCTTGGCGTCGCTCGGACGGCTCGCCGGTCTCTGCGTCGGC
>JAKDKP010000043.1 GCA_030453285.1 Propionibacteriales bacterium | reverse complement strand
GCCGGTGGTGTCGCAGTCCATCATGAAGCCGATGGTTCCGGTCGGAGCGAGCACCGATGCCTGCGCGTTGCGGTACCCGTTCGACTCGCCCAGCTTGACGACCTGGTCCCATTCGGCGGTGGCATACTTCTGCACGTCGCCGTCCAAGGAGCCCACCGTACGGAGGCTGTCGTTGGCGGCCTGATGCTTGCGCATCACGCGCTTGTGGGCCTCGGCGTTGCGGGCATAGCCGTTGTACGGGCCGACGATCGCGGCCAGCTCGGCCGACCGGCGGTACGAGGCCCCGGTCATCAGCGACGTGATCGAGGCTGCCAGCGCCCGTCCACCGTCGGAGTCGTAACCGTGACCGGTGGCCATCAGCAGCGCACCGAGGTTGGCGTAGCCGATGCCGAGTTGACGGTAGTTGCGGGTCGTCTCACCGATCGGCTCGGTCGGGAAGTCGGCAAAGCAGATCGAGATGTCCATTGCGGTGATGATCAACTCGACGGCCTTGGTGAACTTCGCCGCGTCGAACGAACCGTCGTCGGAGAGGAACTTGAGCAGGTTCAAGCTGGCCAGGTTGCAGGAGCTGTTGTCCAGCGACATGTATTCCGAGCACGGATTGGAGGCGGTGATCCGGCCGGTCTCGGGGTTGGTGTGCCAGTCGTTGATCGTGTCGTCGTACTGGATGCCCGGATCGGCACAGGCCCAGGCGGCCTGGCTGATCTTGCCGAACAGTTCCCGCGCGTCGACGGTCTCGAGCACCGACCCGTCGGTACGCGACCGCAGCCCGAACTCGGTGCCGTCCTCGACGGCCTTCATGAACTCGTCGGTGACCCGGACCGAGTTGTTGGCGTTCTGGTACTGCACCGAGGTGATGTCCCGACCGCCCAGATCCATGTCGAACCCGGCGTCGCGCAGCGCACGGATCTTGTCCTCCTCGCGCGCCTTGGTCTCGACGAACTCTTCGATGTCGGGATGATCAACATCCAGCACCACCATCTTGGCCGCACGCCGGGTGGCGCCGCCGGACTTGATCGTGCCGGCGCTGGCATCGGCGCCGCGCATGAACGAGACCGGACCCGACGCCGTACCGCCCGAGGACAGCAGCTCCTTCGAGGAGCGGATCCGAGACAGGTTGAGCCCCGCTCCGGAGCCACCCTTGAAGATGAAACCCTCCTCCTTGTACCAGTTCAGGATGGAGTCCATGGAGTCGTCGACCGAGAGGATGAAGCAGGCGCTGACCTGCTGTGGCGACTGGGTGCCGACGTTGAACCAGACCGGGGAGTTGAAGGAAAAGTACTGGTGCAGCAGCATCCAGGTCAGCTCGTGCTCGAAGATGTCAGCATCGGCGGGGGTGGCGAAGTAGCCCTCCTCGGAACCCGACTTCACGTACGTCTTCACGACCCGGTCGATCAGTTGCTTGAGCCCCTGTTCACGGACCGGCGTGCCGACCGCGCCGCGGAAGTACTTGGTGGTGACGATGGTGGACGCGTTCAGGGTCCAGAAGTCGGGGAACTCCACCCCGCGCTGCTCGAAGACGACCTCACCGGACTTCCAGTTGGTCTGGACGATGTCGCGTCGTTCCCAGGTGACATCGTCGTACGGGTGGACGCCCTCGGTGGTGAAGACGCGGTTGATCGTCAGACCTCGCCTCGCGGACTTGGACTTGCTGGTGCTACGTGTCGTCTCGGTCATGCTTGCCTCTCTGCCACAGATGGTGGCGCTCACCGTCGGTCGGCGGATCGCGATGCTCGTGGTGGTGTTGTTGATCATGCTTGCTGGGGCACGTCGTCGCTGGTACGGCGTTGGGTGCGGCCGAGGCCGCCGGTCGTGGGGTTGTCCGCAGTCCGGGGCAACGCCCGAACTGGGCGGAGGTGGAACTGGGCCGAGGCCCGGACCCGCGGAGCCTTCCCCAACTCCTGGGCCCGGACCCCGGGTCTAGGGGGAGGCGCCGGACTTGCCGACGGCGGAACGGGATGGTCGGTCCACCGGGAGTCCCGCGCGGGCCGCGGCGTCGGTGGAGTCGGCAGCTGCAGGAGCGGAATCACCGTCGGTCGCGACGCCGGGCTCCATCCGCAACAATGCGATCTCGGCCTCGAAGTCGGCCACCGACGCGTACTGGCGATAGACACTGGCGAAACGCAGGTACGCGACCTGGTCGAGGTTCCTCAGCGGCCCGAGTATCGCCACGCCCACCTCATCGGCGGGCACTTCGGACTGGCCCGTTGCGCGTAGGCAGTCCTCCACCTGTTGTCCAAGGCGGGCCAGCTGATCCTCGTTGACCGGTCGACCCTTGCAGGCCTTGCGGACGCCGTTGATCACCTTGTCGCGATTGAAGGTCTCCACCACGCCGTTGCGCTTGACCACCACGAGCTGCATCTGCTCGATCGTGGTGAACCGCCGCTCACACTGCGGACATTGGCGACGTCGACGGATGCTGCCGCCGTCATCAACCGAACGGGAGTCCAGCACGCGCGAATCGGTGTGCCGACAGTAGGGGCAGTTCATGGCGGCGACTTTCCTCTCCGATTGCTGCGGGACACCCGGTGGCGGCTCGCAATGGTGGACGGCCCTGTGGGTGAGCCTGTGGATGATGTGTGGATTGCTGTGGAGATGTGACCACAAGCTGTGGATGAACCACAGGCTTGTAACTACTAGATATGGACAATCTACGTCCACGCCCCCCAGACTGCAAGGGCACCGACCACCCTTCGGCGTGTCGCCACGCCCCGGCGCTCGGGACCGGCCGATAGCCGCTCGTCGCCTCCGCACCAGCGGTCAGTCCAACCTCGGACCGCCGTGGAATACTGGAGCCCATGGAGACCACGAACCACCCGGCGCAGACCGAGGGGGTGCTACAGAGGAATCCGACTCGCTCCTCGCGCACCTTGCTCACCTGGGTCGCCGGGGTTGGGGCGTCCGGCCTCGCACTCACCGCGCTGTACGCCACCACCGGGGTCGGGTTCGGTTGTGTCATGAAGAGTTCGACGGGCTGGGACTGCCCCTTGTGTGGGGGCACACGCATGGGTGCGGCTCTCCTGCGCGGAGATCTCGCCGCGGCCTGGCAGCTGAATGCCTTTGCTGTGGTCGGGATCACGCTCGGAGCCCTCCTCGGGATCATCCTGGTCACCGAACGGATCATCGGGCGCCAAGGCACTCTCGTGCGTGGCGCCCAACGCATCACCGAGAGTCTCGGACTCACCGTCACCGGGCGTGGAGTGGCGTTCGCATTCCTCGCTGCCTGCTTGGTCTGGCTGCTGTTTCGCAACCTCGTCCTTGGCCCATTGCCCTGAACGGACAGCGGAAGGCGTTCAGCCCAGGTGCGCAACGGGTGCCACGGGGGGCACCTCGGCGGTGACCGCGAAGAACGTCCCCACAATGGCAACCATCGCCATGGCGACCAGCAGGCCACCGATTCCCATCACCACAGCCAGCCCTCGATCACTCAGTCGCCAACCGAGCTGCGGCGACGCCTGGACAGCCCGCGGCGCAGCGGTGATGAACGGAGCCGGACGCAACCGAGGTGCCGGCACCCCCTGAGGACGAGCCACCCGACGGGCAGCACCAGTGCGGGGGCCGAGCACCCGTGGTGCCCGACGCGCCGGACGTCGCCCCGGCGTGGCTCGTGGAGCCGGACGGGTCTCCTCCAGCGGAATCCGCCGATCCGTCACCATCAGTGTCTGCGTGCTCATCGTGCCCTCCTGACTCGAACATCTGTTCGATCTCCACTGTGCACGGTCTCGCCGGGATCGGCAAGACTATTCGCACATTTGTTCGCCTCATGTCGTCGATCGGTGTGGTTCGACGACAAGAACCAGACCATCAGGTGGCACTGACAAGTTCGGCGCCGCACTGTTGCCCGCAAGACATCCAGTGCACTCGACTCACTCATCCACCCGCGAGGTCGCACCCCTCCAGTCCGGCATGGACGATCGGCCATCCGAAGACACACCCGACACGCTCGAACAGGTGTTTGAATCTGTCGCCGGTGTCCCCTAGGTTCACCTCATGGCCACGAACGATGACGCAGGAGACCGCCGCACGCCCCCTCGCAGCGAAGCGGGCCGACCCACGCGGGAGGACTCGGGTGCTGACGCCCCGGCAGCGCGCAAGCGTGGCCGACCCAATCGCGCCGATGTCCAGGCCCAGCTCGAGGCAACGGGCGCCACGGTGTCGGCACTGCCCGACGGTCCGGCCGACGCCGATGGCCTGACGCCCCGCCAGCGGCGCATCCTTGAGGTGATCCGGGACGCGGTGGACAGCAAGGGCTATCCACCGAGCATCCGTGAGATGGGGCTGAGCGTCGGGCTGGCCAGTTCTTCATCGGTGGCCCACCAATTGAAGGTCCTTGAGCAGAAGGGATTCCTGCGACGAGATCCCCATCGCCCGCGGGCCCTTGAGGTGCTACTTCCCCGATCAGTCGACGACCAGCCCCGCGATGTGCCGGGCTCGGACGACCACACGATCCATGACGAGACCGACTTCGGCGACCATCACCCGACCGCGGTGAACGTTCCGGTGGTCGGCCGGATCGCCGCTGGCGGACCGATCCTTGCCCAGGAAGTCGTCGAGGACGTCTTTCCCCTGCCCCGCCAATTGGTGGGCGAGGGCACCCTGTTCCTGCTCGAAGTCCGTGGCGACTCGATGGTGGACGCGGCGATCTGTGACGGCGACTGGGTCGTGGTCAAGCAGGCCGACACGGCCGAGAACGGTGACATCGTCGCTGCCCTGCTCGACGACGAGGCGACAGTGAAGACGTTCAAGCGAACCAAGGATCAGGTGTGGCTGATGCCGCACAATCCGGCGTACGACCCGATCGACGGCAATCACGCCTCCATCCTCGGCAAGGTCGTCGCCGTGCTACGGAGCCTCTGATTCAGCCGAGAGCGACCAAGGCCGCCAGCAGACCCGGCGTCAAGGCGCGATCAGCGTGCACCACACGTTTCATGCCACTGGTCGGGCCGCCATGATCGCTGCGACCGCGCCACACCTCGGCCAGACCGACCTTCTCCAACACTCTGGTCGACGCCGGATTCGTGGAGAGGGCGCGCGCCACCACCGGGAGGTCGTCGACCGACAGCGGCCGTACGCTGAGGTGATCGTCCACTCGCCACGATGGCGAGACCCGACTCCGGCCCTGAAGGAACGTCATTTGGCAGGATGGAGACATGAGCGACGCACAGCCGATCGAGCCGACCGGGGACGACGCACCGACTGAGAGGCCGGGCGGGCCGACCGAGGAGACCGATCCCGTCGACGAGGGATATCCACCCCAGGCGGCGTGGTCCCACTGCGCCGACGCGGCGGAGCAGGCCTTGGTAGAACGCCATGTCCGCCCCTTGCTCGGGATGGGTGCCTTCCAGCTCGGCGTCGTCTCGTGGCCGCCGACGTGGCGACATCGGCTCATGATCGAGTGGCACTACTGGTGGCAGGCCCACCTGATCGACTGCGCCGTCGACGCGTACGCTCGCGACGCCACCGATGAGCGACGGGATCGCGTTGCCGCGCTGACCCGCGGGCATCGGCTGCGCAACGTGACAGGGTGGACGAACAACTACTTCGACGACATGGCCTGGCTGGCGCTCGCTCTGGAACGGGCCGATCGCCTGGTGGGGGTTCCCCATCGGGTCGGGCTGGCCAAGCTGACCAGGCAACTGGTCGCCAACTGGACCGAACGTACGGTGACCGACGACGGTGTCGTGACCCGGATCGGCGGACTCCCGTGGCGCAAGCGTGACGACTTCTTCAACACTCCCGCCAACGGACCGGCGGCCATCCTGATGGCTCGCGTCGGGCGGGTCGGTCGCGCTCGGCAGATGGCGGACTGGATGCGCGAGGTGCTCCGCGACGAGGCGTCGGGTCTGATGCTGGACGGGATCCGCCCCCGGGGCATGGCGAGTGAGATCTATTCGTACTGCCAAGGGGTGACGATCGGCGCCGAGGTGGAGCTCGCCGTACGCACGGGCGACAAGCGCCACACCGAACGGGTTGCCGATCTGGTCCGCGCGGTGTCGCATGAGCTCACCGACGACCAGGGGGTGATCGTCGGCGGCGGTGGCGGTGACGGCGGCCTGTTCAACGGAATCCTGGCCCGCTATCTGGCACTGGCCGCTACCGATCTGCCGGGCGACTCACCGCTGTCCGAGGTGACCCGGGATCTGGCTGCAGAGATCATCCTCGCCTCGGCGGCCGCGGCCTGGCAGCACCGGGTGGAGATCGACCAACTGCCGCTGTTCGGTCACGACTGGTCCCGTCCGGCGACACTGCCGAGCAGTCGAGCCGAGGTGGGCGGCGTCACCGACGGCGCCATCACCGCCTCCTCGGTCCCCGAGCGGGACCTGTCGGTCCAGCTCGGCGGCTGGAAACTGATGGAGGCGGCTGTCCGGGTGGCCGGGCGCTGACGGAGCTGGTCGAGGCCGGGCCGGGTCAGTGGCCAGCCGGTCCGATCGGGCTCAGTCGTCCAGCCGACGCAGCGCTTCGACGGCAACCGCGCGATCGCTGGTGCTCCAGAAGTCTGGCATCGAGGCGCGCAGGAAGCTGCCGTAGCGAGCGGTCACCAGCCGAGGGTCCAGCACCGCGACCATGCCCTTGTCGCCGACCGTCCGGATCAACCGACCACTGCCCTGGGCCAGCAGCAGGGCCGCATGCGAGGCCGCGACCGCCATGAACCCGTTGCCGCCGGCCTCGGCCACCGCCTGCTGGCGCGCCTGCATCAACGGATCGTCCGGGCGAGGGAAGGGGATCTTGTCGATGATCACCAACCGGCAGGTGTCACCTGGCACATCGATGCCCTGCCACAGCGACAGCGTCCCGAACAACGAGGTCTCCGGTTCGGCGATGAATCGCTTGGTGAGCTCGGGCAACTGGGCATCCCCTTGGCACAGCACCGTCATCTTCGGCAGTTCTGCGCGTACGTGACGGGCGGCGGCCTCGGCGTTGCGACGGGAGGCGAACAACCCCAGCGTGCGACCGCCGGCGGCCCAGGTGAGCTCGGCGATCTCGGCCAGCGCCTCTTTGCTCAGTCCCTCACGGCCCGGCGGTGGGATGTCACGCGCGAGGAACAGGATCCCCTGCTTGCGGTAGTCGAACGGCGACCCGACATCGAGTGCCCGCCAGGCGGTGGAATGCGGATCATCGTCGTCGTGCTCCGAGTCCTCGTTCGTCACCTCCTCGTCTTCTTGATCAACCTCGTCTTCTTGATCAACCTCTGCCGGCAGCTCGTCGGGCAGGCGTTCGTCGGCGCGCAGCCCGAAAGAGCCGGCCACACCGGTGAACTCTCCACCGATCCGCAAGGTGGCCGAACAGAACACCGCCGTACGGTCGCTCAACACCTTGTCGCGCAACAGCCCGGCCACCGCCAGTGGCGACACCCGCACCTCGCGTCCGAATCGTTCGCGCTCGCTGACATAGATCACGTCATGATCGTCGAGCCCGGCGATCCGTTCGGCGACGTCGAAGACCTCCTTGACCGCCGCCTGGGCCTGTCGTCGGTCCGGGTCATCCTTGCCGCCGCCCAACGCACTGACCACCTTGCGGCTGGTCGTCCGGATCGACTCGGCGGCGGCCACCACCCTGCTCGCCGGATCGGTCACCCGCTCGGGCTCGGCCTGGTCGAGCGCCGAGCGCAACACATCGCCCAGCTCCAGAAACTCCAGGGACAGTTCGTCCTCCAGCCAGGTCATCGCCCGCCGGGCCACGCGTTCGATCATCTGCGGGCTGAGCTCCATCGAGGCAGCACCGGTCATCCTGGACACCAGCTCGTGCGCCTCGTCGATGATCACCGCATCGTGCTCGGGCAATGCGGTCCCACCGTGCATGGCGTCGATCGCCAGCAGAGCGTGGTTGGTGACCACCAGATCCGAGGCCCGAGCCACGTCCCGGGACCTCTCGACAAAGCAGACGTCTCCGTACGGGCACCGTTGCGCACCCAGGCACTCGCGAACCGGGATCGACACCTGCTGCCACGCCTTGTCGGTGTGGCTGGGTGCCGCATCACGATCGCCGGTCCCCTTGGCCTCCAGCTCGGACTCGGCCCACTCGCGCAGGGTGAGCACCTCGACCCCCATGGCGGAATCACTGCCGCCCCGGTCCGAGGTGGGCAGGGTGTCAGCCAGTTCGGCTCCGGTGATCAGCACCCCTTGGTCGTCGGCCGGCACACCGTCACGGACCCGATACAGGCAGGCGTAATTGGAGCGCCCCTTCAACATCGCCGCCTTCGGCCGACGACCGGTCACCTTCTGCACCGCGTCCAACGCAACCGGGATGTCCTTGGTCGCGAGCTGGGTCTGCAGGGCCAGGGTGGCGGTCGCCACCACGACCCGGTCGGCCGATCCTTCGGCCAGGGCGAGCAGGGCGGGGGCGAGATAGCCCAACGACTTGCCCGTACCCGTACCGGCCTGGACCAGCAGGTGATCCTCGCCGGTCAACCCGGCCGCGATGGCGGCAGCCATCTGATGCTGACCGGAGCGTTGGGCCCCACCAATCTCAGCGACAGCCGCGTCAAGCACCTGGTCGGTACGACTGCGGTGCGGAGGGTCGGCGGGCATGCGACCCAATCTATCGTCCGGCACCGGATCCGCTGTGGGCCGACCAGCCGTTCGCCGCCCCGCGGCCGCCACCGTGTTCGGCCAACATCTGGGCGACCGATGGTCCGCCGGCGCGGGCCCGGCTATCTTCGGCGGCATGATCGGATACGTCCATGGCCATCACGACTCGGTGCTGAAGTCGCACCGCACCCGTACCGCCGAGAACTCCGCGGGCCACCTCCTGCCGCACCTCGAAGCGGGCATGAGCCTGCTCGACATCGGCAGCGGACCCGGCACGATAACCGTCGACCTGGCCAGGCGGGTCGGCCGGGTGACGGCTCTGGAGACCAGCGAGGAGATCCTGGCGCTCACCCGTGCGGAGGCCGACCGTTCCGGGGTCGAGATCGAGGGTGTGGTCGGCGACGTGCATGCCCTCGAACTGCCCGACGACTCGTTCGACGTGGTGCACGCCCACCAGGTGCTGCAGCACGTGCATGATCCGGTGACCGCGCTGCGTGAGATGAAGCGCGTGTGCCGGCCGGGGGGCCTCGTGTCGGTCCGCGAGGGCGACTACCACGGGTTCGTGATCGCTCCTCGAACAGCCAGTTACGACACCTGGCTCACGTTGTACGACCTCGCCGCCCGCGAGCGCGGCGGCGAACCCGATGCCGGACGGTTCCTGCTCGGCTGGGCCCATCGGGCCGGATTCACCCAGGTCACGTCCCTGTCCAGCACCTGGTGCTGGTCAACACCGGAAGCCCGGCAGTGGTGGGGCGACATGTGGGCCGAACGCATCACCGACTCGGCCCTGGCCCAGCAGTTGCTCGATGGCGGACACGCGACCCGGGCCGACCTGGACGAGATTGCGGCCGGCTGGCAGTCGTGGGCTGCCGACCCGGACGGGTGGATGAGCGTGTTGCACGGCGTGATCCTGGCCCGCGCCTGAGTCACCTGTCGGGGCCGGCAAGGCTCCGGTTCGGTCAGGCGGCCGCGGTCCGACGTGTCACGCGCCCGAGACCGGTGGCGCGCCGACGCGCGCCCC
>JAKDKP010000042.1 GCA_030453285.1 Propionibacteriales bacterium | reverse complement strand
TGTGCACAACCTCCCACGAGGCGGCAGGAGGTTCTAGCGTTTCAGGTGTGTACATCTCCCATGGACATGGATCGGTCTGATGCCGAAGGTCAAGGCTGCTGGCCACGCGATCGGCTTCATCGTCAAGTACACCGCCGACTTCTTCCGGACTCCGCGCAAGCTGGCCACCAAGTCTCCCCGGGCGCTGGCAGCACCGCCGAGCCGACGGGCCCTGCCGACTGCGCGCCCGCGCCTCGATCCGGCCGTCGGCCAGCGCATCAAGGCAATGCCCGAAGGCTCACGCCCCGATCCTTCGACGTATCTGAGCAAGGCCGACATCGATCAACACCTGAAACCGTTCCGGGAGTCAGGGGCCGTGCGTGTTGCCAACGAAGACAACATCGCGCGGCGAGGGACGGTCGGTCCTGCAGGCGGAACTTTCGTCATGCCGCGCTCTCAGTTCGACGCCTTGCGGGCCCGTTGTGGCGGAAACCTTGGACAGATGGAGACTGAATTGGGGCTTGAGTCGGAGTCACTGACCCGCGGAACTTCGGTGGCGGTCTACATCGAGCCTGACTGTCTTCGCGAGCTCCGGATGCCCAGCGGAAACGAGGCAGGGGCGAATGCACTGTGGGAGCCCGGTGGATACACTTCCGGGGGAATGGCCGAGGCGACCGTCAACACACCCGTGGACGTACCGTTCACGATCATGGATCTCTTGGAGGAATCATGAAGCTCCCCCGCGGCAAGCGGATGGTTCTGGGGGGACCGCCGCCCAGCGATCAGAACAATGTTCAGGGATCCGGCTGGACCGCCAGCCGCACCGCTGACGGCTATGTGCTGACCTGGATCGGGGGAGAAATGGTGAGTCGTGAGATGGGCGGCCCGATCACCGAGGCAGACTTCAAACATCTGCGTCAACACCCGAACGACTTCATCGCAGTCGTCAACCGGCTGCAGAACGATGGTTTGGTTCGTGTCTGGGACCAGTGATCACGGGCGGGACCGGTCAACCGACCAGGATGCACGCGCGAGCCACCATCGTGACGGTCTTCCGCGCGGCGTAGAGATCATCCTGCCCCCTCCGAAGCTCAACGATGCGAACAACGTCCGAGCGCCCGGTTGGATCGCCAGCCGCACCGACAACGGCTACGTCCTGCGCTGGATCGGCGGCGCCTTGGTGGGCCGCGAAATGGGTGCGCCCATCACCGAGGCGGACTTCGAACATCTGAGAGGCCATCCCGAAGACGTCGACGCCATCATCATCCGTCTGAATAACGAAGGCCTTGCCCGTCCGGTGGATTGATCACGGCAGGTCGAGCAGCACCTGCTGGAGTTGATATTGCGACCGTTCGACCAGGGGTGAGCCGGAACCTGCGTAGTAGCCGAGGGCGACCACGCCGATGGTGAGCGCCCATGCCATGCCGCGTTGCCAGGTCGTCTCGTCCACGTCGAGGGCGCCCCGGAAGGCAGGGCGGGTGTCGGGGTCGAGCAGGTGCCAGGCCGGCAGCAGATCGATGGTCGGATCGCCGACGGCCAGGCCGCCGAAGTCGATCACCGCGCTCAACCGGCCGGCGTCATCGATGAGTAGATTGCCCGGCTGCAGGTCGGTGTTGGCGAAGGCCGGTGGGCCGTCGTACGGGCTGACGTCCTTGATCAACTCCCAGGCTGCGGTGAGCGCGTCGACGTCGGCCCAGCCGCGACAGCGCGGCAGGAACTCGGTGGTGGCGGCGAATCGGGAGGTGATCGGCCCGACCCGATAGGCCGACAAGGTCGGATCGTCCTCGTACGGTGTCGCGTCGGCCGAGCGGAGGGCGGCCACGAATCGGGCAAGATCAACAGCCAATTCCGGACCTGCCTCCCCAGGCTGCGGCAGGCGACCCGGCAGCCAGGGCGAGACCGACCAAGCAAAGGGATACCCGTGGCCGGGTGTTCCCACGTATGAGGCCACCGGGACTCCGACCGGCAGCTGCGGCGCCAGCAGTCGACCGAACCGTTCCTCCTTGGCAATGCCACCGGCCGCGTCTGCCTTGCGTGGCAGACGTACGAGAAGTTCATCGTCGCCACTGACGAGCCGGAAGTTGAGGTTGTCGGTGCCGGCCGGCTCCACCTCCACCAGCTCGTCGATGATCAGCCCCGGGCACTGATCACCGAGCAACCGGCGAACCAGTCCGTCATCGATGTCGACCTCATCGGCATGGAGCTTGGGCACCTGCCCATCTTTGTCTCGGCCGACTGCCACGTCCACCCGAATTTCGGCTGAGATCTCGACGACTCAGCCTCTTGCCGCGCCGAGCCCGGCCTGACAGAGTCAGCGCCATCACGTCTCACCACCGTCGGTGAAGGAGAAGGTCACATGAAGCTTGGACGCATGCTGCTGCCGGCCCTGTTGGGCCTGGCGATGTCGATCGGGCTCGTGCCCGGTTCCGTGTTGCCGGCCGAGGCGGCCGCCTCGATTCCGACGACGGCTGACGGTGCCCCGTCCACCCTGCCGGCGTTGGGGTCGTGGCAGTCCGAGCCCGGGCGTGGCTTCACCTTCCGACGCGGGCTCGGCGTGATCAGTACCGATCCCGCCCTCGCCGGCACGGCCACCACCCTCGCCGAGGAGTTGTCGGCCGTCCTGGACACGCCGATCACGGTGCAGCAGCAGCGCGACCAACGTCCCGGCGACGTCGTCCTGCGCCGCGATGAGTCCGCCGATTCGCTTGGCCAGGAGGGCTATCGGGCCGATGTGGATTCCATGATCACCATCACCGGCGCGACCGACAACGCCGTCTTCCTCGGCACACGTTCGGTGTTGCAGTGGGCCGAGCTGGGGCGGAACGGTGCCAAGGTTCCCGCGGGGCAAGCCGTCGATCGGCCCCAGTACGCCGAACGGGGTGTGGGGATCTGCGCCTGCCAGATCCAGGTGTCGGTGCCCAGCATCGAGCGTGCGATGGCCGACGCGGCGTACAAGAAGTACAACCAGATCTGGTTGGAGACCAAGATCACCTCCACGGCCTATCCCAAGGCCAACTTCTGGGCCTACTTCACTCGTGAGGAGGCCGCCCAGATCAGCGACCTGGCCAAGAAGTACCACCTCACGCTGGTCACCGAGGTGAACTCCCCTGGCCACATGAAGCCGTGGCTGTACAAGTACCCCGAGCTCCAACTGGTCGACAAGAACGGCAACCGCCAGCCCGATCGGCTCGACATCACCAAGCCCGAGGCGTACGAGATGGTCACCACCCTGATCGACGAGTACCTCGCCGCCATCGACTCGCCGTACTGGCACATGGGGGCCGACGAATACATGCTGGGCAGCGGGTACGCCGACTATCCGCAGATTGCGGCCTACGCCAAACAGCAATGGGGGCCGCAGGCGCAACCCATTGACGTGTTCATCGACTTCCTCAACCGGGTGAACGATCACGTGAAGTCCAAGGGCAAAACGCTACGGATCTGGAATGACGGTCTGCCCCGCCAGTGGGCCACGCAGCGACTCGATACCGATGTCGTCATCGAGCACTGGTTCAACACCGACAGCGCACGGGTGTCCGACCTGCTCAAGCAGGGCTATCGGCTGCAGAACGCCAGCCAGTCGCTGTACGGCGTGCGCGGTGCCTACTTCCCCAACCCGGCCGCCCTGTGGAACAGCAAGTGGACGCCGCTGGTCTTTGCCGGCTCGTCGACTCCGGTGACCGCCGCCCCGGGACAGGTCACCGGCGGCAAGCTGACCCTGTGGCCCGACAACGGGGCCGGTCACACCGAGAATCAGATGTGGACGGCGATGGCTCCCACCCTCGACGTGCTGGCGCAAGCCAACTGGGGCAGCAAGCGGCCGGTCAGCACCTACCAGGAGTTCACCGCGCTGGGTGCGCTCGTCGGTGACTCCCCCGTACACCCCGACACCGGGTCGGCCGAACTAGCCGAAGGTGGGTACGTGATCGGCAGCGTTGGCGCCATCCTGACGGCCACCAATCCCGTACGGATGGGCAGCGATCCCACCGCATGGACCTTGACCAGGACCCCCGACGGTTACCACACGATCCGGGCTGGCACCTCCTGCCTCGACATCATCGGCGCGCAGTCGGAGAAGTGGCTGGGTGTCCCGCTCGACTCCGGCGTCCCGACCGAGATCGCCGCCTGTGATGAGAAACGTAACCTGCAGAAGTGGGTGCTGGAGAAGGCTCCCGGCGGATATCGGTTGATCAACGCGATCACCCGACTGCCGTTGCACGTGGCCGCCGACGGAACCCTGCAGCAGGCGCCACCTGACCAGGTGACGCCCACCGTGTTCACCGTCGGCAAGGCCTGACCGAAGGACCGGGCGGCCTGGGGCTCAGATCGCCTCGGTGAGCGCTTGTCGGAGCACCGGCACGTGGCCGTGGTCGGGCTCCTTCACCGCCGTGACCAGGGTGACCGTTCCCGACAGGTCCAAGGCCAACGCGACCGCCGCCCCGGACGTCTCCAATTCGGTGCGGTACCGCTCGGCGAACTCGGCCTCGTCGACCTCTCCATGGTGGTACGCGTTGCGTAGTTCGGTCGACGGGGTGGCGTCCTTGGGCCAGTCGTCGATCTTGGCGGCCTGCTTGGAGATCCCGCGCGGCCACAAACGGTCCACCAGGATGCGCCGTCCGTCGTCCTCGCTCGGATCCTCGTGGACCCGCTTCACCTTGAACTCGGTCATGTCTTCACGGTATTCCTCGCTCCCGGTTTGCGGGAGGAAGGGTCATCGTTCGGTCGCGAGCAGCCCGTACACGAGGGTGTCGGTCCACTCCCCCTTGCTGAACCAGTCCTTCCGCAGGTGAGCCTCCCGGGTCATCCCGAGGCGTTCGCACATCCGCGCCGAGGCGGTATTGCGGGCATCGAGTTGGGCCTTCACCCGGTGCATCCGGTAGTGACCGAAGGCCAGCTCAAGCACGGCCCGGGCCGCCTCGGTGGCGAACCCCCGTCCGCCGGCGTCGGGATGGAACACCCACCCGATCTCGCCGAGCGACAAGGTGGCATCGGTGGCCCACAACGCGATGTCACCGATCACGTTACCCTCGTGTTCGACGACCAGCGCGATGCTGAATCCCTCCGCGGTGATGTGCAGCTTTCCGGACCGGCGGGTGACCTCCTGCTCGGCCTTGTCCCGGTCCCACGGCTCGTCGAGCAGGAGACGCGCCACGCCGGGGTCGCCGTAGTAGGTGAGCAACGGTTCGACGTCGGTTGGGCGATAGTGCCGCAGCCGGAGTCGATCGGTGATCAACGGCACGGTTGGCTCGGGCTGGATGGACGGCTCGGTTTGGGCAGAGGGCTCGCGTGAGATGTCGGGGGCCATGACCGCGACGCTAGCAGCGTGATCGAAAAGTGGTGGACGACCGATGCCAGCCGCGATGGGATGAAGATCATGGACGGATTCGATCCCGCGACCAGCTTCGGCGCCGACGCGGCGGCCCGCTATGACGAAGCGCCCCGTGGCGACGAGGAACTGGCGGTACGGTTCCTGGCCGAGCTCGCCGGTGACCAGGACGCGTTGGAGTTCGCGATCGGTGCTGGGCGCATCGCCCTACCCCTGGCTCGCTCAGGGGTGGACGTCGACGGGATCGAGCTCTCACCCGACATGGTCGAGGTGCTGCGCCGCGATCCAGTCGGTGTTGATCTTGCTGTGGCAATGGGAGACATGAGTCGTGTCGACGGGCCGGGAGGTCCGTACGGGCTGGTGTATCTGGTCTTCAACACGATCGGAAACCTGATCACCCAGGACGATCAGGTCCGCTGCTTCGCCAACGCGGCTCGCCAGCTGACCGACGACGGCGCGTTCGTGATCGAGACCGGCACCGGCTGGGGGTGGATCAAGGACCGGACCAACTACGTCGATGCGGAGCAGGTCGACGCGGACGCGGTCACCCTCGACGTCTGCCGATACGACCGAGCCACCCAGCTGTTGGAGGAGAACCACGTCCGGATCGCCGCCGACGGGATCCGACTCTCCCCCATCGTGCAACGAGTGGCTCCACCGGCCGAGCTGGACCTGATGGCCCGATTGGCCGGACTGCGCCTGGCCGAGCGGTACGGCTGGTGGGACCGTCGGCCGTTCGATCAGCATTGCGACGCGCACGTCTCGGTCTATCGCAGGGTGTGAAGGCCTTGCCGACACAGTCGCCGGTGCGCGAAGCTGATCTTCGTGGAGTTCAGTTTCACCGGTGAAGTGTGGCACTGGCGCGGACCAGCGCCCTATCACTACGTGACCGTCCCCGAGGACGTCTCCACCGTCCTGCTCGACGTCTCGAAGGCCATCACGTACGGCTGGGGCATGATCCCGGCGATGATCACCATCGGCGACACCGAGTGGAAGACCTCGGTGTTCCCCAAGGATGGTGGCCACGTGATTCCTGTCAAGACCGCCGTCCGCCAAGCAGAAGGCGTCGAGCTCGGTGATCAGGTGTTGATCACGCTTCGGATCGCCATCTGATCATCGCGCCAATCAGTGCCACCGTGATCTTGGCCTTCGTACCGACCGCTGTGGTCCTGCTCGACGATGCCCCGCCCACCGGCGTGGTCAGTGGCGTGCCCCGCAGGCATCGACACGACCGGCCGCAGACGGTTTCCCTACTCAGCCCATGGCACATCAGACCTAACCATGTCGAAGCCAAGAGACTCGCCGGTTGAGCAGCGAGGAACGAGCGTGTCGAAGCCAGGAGACCGCGACTGATCAGCGGATCAGGCAGAACGGGTGACCCGCCGGGTCCAGGTAGACCTTGAACCCTCCGTCGGTGCTGGGCTGATGATCATGGACCCGTGCACCGATGGCCAGCACGGCCGGCTCGGCCGCCTCGATGTCACCGACGTTGAAGTCCAGATGGAACTGCTGGGGATGCGCACCACCTGGCCACGTGGGTTCGACCCAGTCGTCGACCCGTTGGAAGGCGAGGGTCGGCCGGCCGTCGGGGTTGTCGGGTCCGATGCCACCGCCGGGAGGCGTGAGCGTGGCCCAGTCCCGGGTCGAGGAGTCCTCCAAGGGCCAGCCGAGCAGATCGGCATAGAAGGTGCCAAGCACCTGTGCATCTGGACAGTCGAGGATGATCAGGTCGAGAACGGGCTTGGGTGTCGTGGTTGCAGTCATGGCAAGGACACTAGGAAACAATCTGGACGAAACTCGACCGCTTTGATGCAGTCCGGCGCTAGGGTCGGACAGCGACACCCGTACGACGAAACTGGTGGCCCCATGAACAAGGACCTGACCCCGACCGCGCGAGCGCTGGTGGCGCTGTCGGTGCTGCAGGACATGCCCGGCATCACCGCCGAACGCCTGTCCGCTCGACTGGGGGTGACCGAGCGTGCGGCTCGCCGCTACGTCGCCACCCTGCGGGACGCCGGGATTCCGATTGATGCCACCCGTGGCAGGTACGGCGGCTATCACGTCGGGCGCGGGATGCGCCCGCCCCCGTTGACGTTCTCCTCGTCCGAGGCGCTGGCGGTGGTGATGGCGGTGCTCGACGGTCATCACGACGCCGGCAATCCCGATGCCCCGGTCGGCAGCGCGCTGGGCAAGATTCTGCGCTGCCTGCCCGAGGCGGTGGCCGCCCAGGCCGAGGTTGTACGAAGGACTGCGGCTTCGACCCCGGATGCCGGAGCGGTCCGCCCCGATCCGGTGATCACCGCCCAACTCGTCGACGCCTGCGCCGCGCGTCGAGCCGTCCAGGTGGCCTATCGCTCGGAGTCCGGGACCGAATGGACGCGCGCCGTGGATCCGTGGGCGGTCGTGGTGCGCCACGGCCGCTGGTACCTGCTGTGTCGCACCCGCGACAAGGACACCCGTCGCGCCTACCGCGTGGATCGAGTGTCCACGGTCGAACAGACTGCTGTCACGTTCACGCCTCCGACGGACCTCGACCCCGTCGCCGAGCTGGAGAATCATCTGGCGGTGGGCTGGGAGTACGCCGTCGAGGTCACCATCGAGGCATCTCATGATCATCTCGTACGGTGTGTCCCGCGCTCCATCGGTCGCCTGGAGATCATTGACGAGGACACCACCCGCCTGGTCGGCAGCACCTCCAACCCCCACTGGTATGCCGAGCAGCTCGCCACCATCGGGCATCGGTTCATGATCACCACCGGCGACGAGGTGCGACAGGCGACCCGCCAACTCGCTGAACGTCTGCTGGCCGCCACGAATTGATCATGGAGGATCCGTGATCAGATCGAGAAGGTCCGTCCAGTCTCGACACCGTCGACGGATCTGAGGACGACCCGCGCAACCTCGGCGACCGGCGTGAGCGGGAATCCTGGGAAGCTGGCGTGATATCCCTCGGCCTCCAGGATCACGCTCGGACTGATCGCATTGATCCGGATCCCACGCGGCAGCTCGGTTGCTGCCGCCATCACGTACGACTCCAGGGCACCGTTGGCCATCGACGCCGCGGCACCGGTGGCGATCGGTTCGCGCGCCAGCACCCCGCTGGTCAGGGTGAAGGATCCGCCATCGCGTACGTGGGCCGTCCCCCCGATCACGAGGTTCACCTGCCCCAACACCTTGTCCTCGAACCCGGATCGATAGTCATCGGCGCTGAGCTCGGCCAACGGCTTGAAGGCCACCGCGCCGGTGCAGGACACGACCGCGTCCACCTCGCCGATGCGTTCGAAGAGTTGCGCCACCGACGACCGGTCGGTCAGGTTCACCCGCTCACCGGTGGACCGTGAGGACCGGATGACTTCGTGGCCGTCCTCGAGTGCCTCGGCCACCACTCCCCCGATCAGCCCTGAGGCGCCGACGACCAAAATCTTCTTCATGGGAGTTTCCTTCGTTGATCGGCTGCTGTCCTGACGACCCTAGCCCCTATCGAAGCGACCGATTCGGACCGTCACCAGCCTCTCGCCGATGTGGTGCGCGTGCGGCAGACCGACTGGGCACCCCAACGCTCCGCCGGCCCCGTTGATCAAGGTCAGGGCGACGTGTTGATCATGAATTGCAACCTCGGCAGCGAGCGGCCGGGGATGGATCCGCTCGGCGACTCTCCGATCCGCTCAGCACCGTGCCGCAGATAGAAGGACTCAGCACCAGGGTCGGCATCGAGTTGCAGGCGAACAATGCCGCGACGTCGGGCAAGGTCACGTGCATGCTGGAGCAGGCTGCGGCCAACACCGGTGCCGATCCACGGGGGGTCAACGAACAGTGCCGCCAGTTCTCCGGTAGGGCCGCTGCCCCGTACGAGCACGAGGCCGACGGCAACCTCATTGACCACGGCAAGGAACCGGTCGCCGGACGTACAGTCTGCGGCCGAGAAGGTGAGCTCCGCGCGACAGGCCTCGAGGAAGGTCTGGTCATAGCCCCAGTACCCCTTGGACCGCAAGGCCAGGGCAGACAGCTCGGCCGCCCGGGAAGCGGAGGCTTGCTGAATCTTGATCACTGCCCTGTCCGATCATGTGCGCTTGTTGATCATGAACGGCACCTGACGCCCGCCGGTGCCTGGTCGCGAATCTTGGCCACGCTTCAAGGGCCCGACCCGGTCAGTGTCCGCCGCTTCAGCGATCGAGGGCCTGCAGATGATCGGGGCGAACGGCCGCGGTGTGTTCCTGGTAGTCGGGATGCCTGACGATCCACTTCTTCACGTACGGACACACCGCGACGATGCGCGCC
>JAKDKP010000041.1 GCA_030453285.1 Propionibacteriales bacterium | reverse complement strand
GGACGCGCGAGGTGGCCGCGTTCGCCCGCGAGATCGCGGCGTAGGAGTTCTCGATCTCGTCGCGCAGCTGCCGATCCCGGGACCATTCGTTGGAGAACATCCACGACACATCGTTGATTCCGCTCATCCGGTCATCTTCGCGCGCCGACCCGGTGGCGGGGAAGTCCGACGAGATCAGGCTCTGCAGCCCGGGGTCATCGGTACAGGTGGCGGTGCGCCAACCCCAGGCATGCCCAGGCCCACCGTTCCGGTGGCCGTGGGCTGGTCCTGCGCGGCCTGCCAGGCGTCGCCCCCGCGCGTACGACGAAGATCGGTGACACCAGCGTCGGCGTTCAGGTGGTACGGGGCGGCGTGGGTGATCACGGTGTGGGCGATGTCGCCCGGCCGCGGACGCAGCGCCGGATCCTCACCGACGGCGACGTGCACCAGACGGTTGTCGCGGGCTCGGCCACTCATCCGATGGGTGGCGGCATCCTTGCGTCCCTCGCCATCGGCGAACATCACCTCGACCCGGCGGTCCTCGAGCCGCAGATTCTCCTCGTACGCGGTCGCCTTGACCACCTCGTCGAGTCGCTGGTAGCGCTCGGCCACCACCTCGGCCGGCACCTGGTCGGGCATCGTCGCCGCCGGCGTACCGGGGCGGATCGAGTACTGGAAGGTGTACGAGCTGGCGAACCTGGCCTGCTCGGCGACGACCAGGGTGTCGGCGAAGTCGGCCTCGGTCTCGCCGGGGAACCCGACGATGATGTCGGTGGTGATCGCCGCCTCGGGCATCGCTGCGCGGACCCGCTCCAGGATGCCCAGATATCGCTCGGAGCGGTAGGACCGGCGCATCGCCTTGAGTACCCGATCCGAACCGGACTGCAGCGGCATGTGGAGTTGCGGCATCACATTGGGTGTCTCGGCCATCGCGGCGATCACGTCGTCGGTGAAGTCCTTCGGATGGGGTGAGGTGAACCGGACCCGCTCCAGCCCGTCGATGTCACCGCAGGCGCGCAGCAGCTTGGCGAAGGCCGCGCGATCTCCGAACCGATCGGTGGTGGCGAAATCGGTGAACCCGGTGCCGTACGCATTGACGTTCTGCCCGAGCAGCGTGATCTCCTGCACACCCTGGTCAACCAGGGCACGGATCTCGCCAAGGATCTCGCCGGGCCTGCGATCGACTTCCTTGCCGCGCAACGCGGGCACGATGCAGAACGTGCAAGTGTTGTTGCAGCCGACCGAGATCGATACCCAGGCCGCGTACGGGCTGTCCCGCCGAGTCGGCAGAGTCGAGGGGAATCTTTCCAGTGCTTCGGCGATCTCGACCTGGGCTTCCTCGGCGATCCGGGCCCGTTCCAGCAGCACCGGCAGCGAGCCGATGTTGTGGGTGCCGAAGACCACGTCCACCCACGGGGCCCGGTCGGTGATGGTCTCCTTGTCCTTCTGCGCCAGACATCCGCCGACCGCGATCTGCATGCCGGGGTGGGCGTCCTTGACCGGCCGTAGATTGCCGAGGCTGCCGTACAGCTTGTTGTCGGCGTTCTCGCGGACCGCGCAGGTGTTGAACACCACCACGTCCGGCTCGCTCTGCGCGGCACGGACGTAGCCGGCATCTTCCAGCAGACCGGAGAGTCGTTCCGAATCGTGCACGTTCATCTGGCATCCGTGGGTGCGGATCTCGTACGTGCGCGGCGTGCGCGACTCGGCGGAGGTGGTCTGGGACATGATCGCCCAGCGTACGTCCGCCCACCGGGAGCCTTCAAAACGCTACGGTCGGCCCCATGACTCCCCCCGTATCCCGTCCGGCCACTCCGTGGGCCCCGTTTCCGACCGGAGCCCAGCACGAGATCATCTCCGGCGAGGTGAGCGCGGTGGTGTGCGAGATCGGTGCCACGTTGCGCACGTTGACGATCGGTGATCACCACCTGGTGCACGGGTTCGGCGCCGACGAGGCGATCGACACGGCGTGCCGGGGACAGGAGTTGCTGCCCTGGCCGAACCGAATCCGTGACGGTCGGTGGACCTGGCGCGGTGTCGAGCAGCAGTTGCCGCTGTCCGAACCGGAGCGCAGCACCGCTATCCATGGCCTGGTCCGCTGGGTGGCCTGGGATCTGGTCGACCACGGTGTTGATCGGGTCACCCAACAGCTGGTGCTGCGCCCCCAACTCGGCTGGCCGGGCACCCTCGAGATCACCCTCACCCACCGGGTCGATCGGCATGGGCTGACCGTCGAACTTCTGGTCACCAATCCGAGCGAGGAGGACGTGCCGTTCGGGTACGGAGTGCACCCGTACCTGAGCGTTGGTGAGGATCGGATTGACGAGGTGGAGCTGCAACTCCCCGCGGCGTCGTACCTCACTGTCGACGACCGGCTGCTGCCGATCGCCGTCGAGCCGGTCGATGCCGACCACGACTTGCGCACCGGTCGGCAGATCGGCGAGCTGTCCCTCGACACCGCCTTCACCGACCTGGAGTCCAGCGCTGGTCGCTGGGAGGTGACCCTGCGCAAGGACGGTCGCCACACCACCTTGTGGGCCGACGACGTCTTCGGCTGGCTGCAGGTCTTCACCGGCGAACCCACCCGGCAGTGGGGGCTGGCCGTTGAGCCGATGACGTGTGGACCCGACGCCTTCAACCCGGGCCCCACCCACGACGACCTGATCGTGCTGCCCCCGCGCGGCCGCTTCGCCGGGAGCTGGGGCATCACCGGAGCCTGACCCTCCCCAACTGCATCACGGTTGGGTGCCTTCCCGTCCATGGTTGAGCAGGTTCACCAGGAACGAGGGGCGCAAGTCGAATCCTCGGCCCCTGCCACTCACAACCGGGCGATTTCGACGGTCGTAACCCAATCGAGTCCCAAACTGCCGCAGAGCGGGACCCGACTCCCTTATGGTCAACCAATGACCGATTCCGTCTCCGACCCCTCTGTCGCTGAGCCCGGACGCACCGACGCCGAGGCGGACGCGACGCCGATCCCGAGCCATGTCGACACGAGCGCAGCCCCCTTGGTCGACATCGTCGGTGTCAACAAGCACTTCGGCGACCTGCACGTGCTGCAGGACATCAACCTCAGCGTCAGCAAGGGCGAGGTCGTGGTGGTGCTCGGCCCCTCCGGTTCGGGCAAGTCGACGCTCTGCCGCACCATCAACCGGTTGGAGACGATTGACAACGGCCGGATCTCCATCGATGGTGTGCCCTTGCCGGAGGAGGGCAGGGCCTTGGCCCGGTTGCGCGCCGACGTCGGCATGGTGTTCCAATCGTTCAACCTCTTCGCGCACAAGACGATCGTCGAGAACGTCACCCTCGGCCCGATCAAGGTCCGAGGCAAGTCGAACGCCGAGGCCCGCCAACACGCGATGGACCTGCTGGAGCGGGTCGGGGTGGCGAACCAGGCCGACAAGTATCCCGCACAGTTGTCCGGGGGGCAGCAGCAACGCGTGGCCATTGCGCGCGCGCTGGCGATGGATCCGAAGGTGATGCTGTTCGACGAACCCACTTCTGCACTGGACCCGGAGATGGTGCAGGAGGTGCTCGACGTGATGGTCGGCCTGGCCAAGCAGGGCATGACGATGATCGTGGTCACCCACGAGATGGGATTCGCCCGCAAGGCGGCCGACCGGGTGGTCTTCATGTCCGACGGGCAGATCGTCGAGGAGGACGAACCCGACGCCTTCTTCACCAATCCGCAGTCCACCCGCGCCCAGGACTTCCTGGGCAAGATTCTCAGCCATTGACACCCCGTACGACACACCCGAATATCCCTGGAGGAATCATGAAGATCATGCGTTCACTGGTCGCCGCCGGCGCGGCGATGGTGCTGACCGCCTCGCTGTCGGCGTGCGTCAGCGACGAGGCGGCCGACGGCGGCACAGCCGGCGGAGATGGTGACTCCATCACCATCGGTATCAAATTCGATCAGCCGGGCCTCGGTCTGCGCGAGGGCAGCGAATACACCGGCTTCGACGTCGAGGTGGCCAAGTACGTGGCCAAGGAACTCGGTTACGAGGGCGACAAGGTCGTGTTCAAGGAGTCGGTCTCGGCCCAGCGCGAGACCTTGATCGAGTCCGGTCAGGTGAAGTTGATCTTCGCCACCTATTCGATCAACGACGCGCGCAAGCAGAAGGTGTCGTTCGGCGGGCCGTACTTCATCGCCGGCCAGGATCTCCTGGTCGCCGCCGACAACACCGACATCACCGGACCGGAATCCCTGAACGGCAAGAAGCTCTGCTCCGTCGCCGGCTCCACCCCTGCGCAGAACATCAAGGAGAAGTTCGCCCAGCAGGTGGACCTGCAGGAGTACGACACCTATTCCAAGTGCGTCCAGGAGCTGTCGGCCGGTTCGGTGGACGCGGTCACCACCGACAACGTGATCCTGGCCGGGTTCGCCGCGCAGCCGCAGTACGCCGGCAAGTTGAAGGTGGTCGGGGCCCCGTTCACCGAGGAGCGGTACGGCGTCGGCCTCAAGAAGGGCGACACCGAGCTGTGCGGCAAGGTCAACAGCGCCATCACCAAGATGATCGACAGCGGCGACTGGCAGAAGGCGATCGACAAGACCGTCGGCCCGTCGGGCTTCAAGGTCGCCACCGCCACCAACCCGCCCAAGCCGGACGCCGGTTCCTGATCTGATCTGATCATGGTGTGGGGCGGCGGATCGCCCCACACCACCGGCCACCGGCGCTGGTTCGTCCCGCCGGTCAACGCGCACGCCAGGGAGTGAGTCCATGGGCAAGTTCGGCCAGATGATGGCGCAGTTCGACCTGCTGCATGCCTTCTGGGTCACCATCCAACTGTCGGTGCTCGGCGCCCTCGGCGCACTGGTGATCGGCACCGTGGTGGCCATCATGCGCGTGTCGCCCGTCCGCTCCCTGCAACTGTTCGGAGCGGGCTACGTCAACATCATCCGCAACACCCCCCTCACCCTGCTGCTCTTCTTCTGCTGGTTCGGCCTGCGGATCTCCTCGGGCATCCAGCTCGGTCTGCCGTCGGATCCCACGCAGGTGCTGAGCCTGCGCTGGGCCATCATCGCCGTTGCGGTCTATCACGCCTCCTTCGTCGCCGAGGCCATCCGGAGCGGCGTCAACACCGTGCCCCAGGGCCAGGCTGAAGCGGCTCGGGCGATCGGACTGGGATTCTTCGACTCGCTGCGCCATGTGGTGCTGCCGCAGGCCTTCCGCGGTGCGGTGGCCCCCTTGGGGAACGTGCTGATCGCCTTGATCAAGAACACCACTGTCGCCGCAACGATCGGGTTGTACGAGGCCGCGTACACGATGAAGGGCATGATCGAGTTCTATCCACAGTTGCTGTACGTGACGTTCGCCCTGATCGCTCTCGGTTTCATCATCCTCACCCTGCCCACCGGAATCTTCTTCACCTCGATGTCGCGAAAGGTGGCGGTCCAGCGATGAATCAGCAGGCCTCGGTCCTCTTCGACGCCCCCGGGCCCAGGGCACAGAAGGTGCATCTGATCATCACGATCATCGGATGGGTGCTGTTGATCGCCGCCGTGGCGGGTGTGCTGTGGGGGCTGCGCGACGAGCTGACCCCGGCCAAGCTGCTGCCCTTCGCCGACCCGATGGCGTGGACCGGGTATCTGTTGCCCGGACTCGGCGCCACCCTGGCCGCCGCGGCCACCTCGGTGGTCACCGCCATCATCCTCGGTGTGCTGCTGGGGTGCGGCCGGCTGTCGGGGATCAAGATCATCCGCATCGTGTGCGGCCTCTTCGTCGAGTTCTTCCGCGCCGTGCCGGTGCTGCTGATGATGGTGTTCTCGTGGTACTTCTTCATCTTCGTGCTGCGCGTTCCCTCCGCCTGGCAGTCCTTCGCCGGCGTGGTGGTCGGGCTCACCTTCTACAACGGATCGGTGATCGCCGAACTGATCCGTTCCGGGGTCCACTCGCTGCCCAAGGGTCAGTCCGAGGCAGGACTGGCGGTCGGGCTCACCCCCAGCCAGGTGCTCACCTCGATCCAACTGCCGCAGGCGATCACTGCGATGCTGCCTTCTCTGGTCAGCCAGTTGGTGGTCATCCTGAAGGACACCGCGCTCGGCTCCTTGATCGTCTACTCCGATGTTCTCAAGCAGGCAACGGAACTCTCGACATGGAAGGGCAACCTGATCGCCACGTTCATCGTGGTCGCCCTGATCTTCATCGTGGTCAACTACGCCCTCACGTCGTTCGCCCAGTGGCTGGAGCGCCGACTCCGCGCTCGCGGCGCCCGACCGAGACCGGCAACGGCACCGCCGACCGCGCCGGGCCTGCCAACGGTCTGAATGGCCTGCCGGCCAGACCGAGCCTGCCTGGACGTCGGAACCGCCCGGCCTGATGGGTCCGGAGCAGTCGGTTCCGACGTCTCGTGATCAACGTGGCCGGATCACGTCGGTGATGCCGCGCGCGGCGAGCTCGTGCTGATCATCGGCCAGGTCCGACGACACCAGGGCCGCCGATGTACCGGCGGCTCGCAGTTCCTGCCAGGCCCGCCACACCGGACCACCGGGGGCAGTGACGGCCCGTCCGGCGCCGGTGGAGGTGTCGGATGCGGGGAAGACCACCGCCGTACCGCGCGGAGTTCGTACGATGTCCTGCGCCGAAGCGATCAATTCGGCGATCGCCCGCCCGGCCGGCTTGATCTCGCCTCGCTCGTCGATCAACCCCAAGGAGTGCTCCAGCTCAGGAAAGTCGACCAGTTGTCGGCTGACGTCATGGGAGCACCACCAGGTCACCCCGAACACCTGCGGGCTGGTCAGCAGCGGCTGCAGCGAGTCGGCGACGAACCTGGCCGCACCATCGGCAGGCACCCAGGGTTGCGGAGCGCCGATCTCCTGCAACCAGACCGGACGATCCGCATCGGCGGCCGCGCCGATCGCGAGCTGCACCTGGTAGTCGGCCAACGTCGCCAGCAACGGATCCCCCGGCTCGCAGACCCCGGTCATCCCGGTGAACACCCAGCAGTGCACGGTGGTTGCCTCACCGATCGTGGTCGCATGCGCGGGGATGACCGGGCACCGATCGTCGAACCACGCCGCGGAATCGAAGCTGTGCAGCGACCACGCCTCGGGCAGCGCCGGTCGGGGTGCAGCCACCATGCCGTCCAGCCAGTCCCCCATCTCGGCCGGGCTGCAGTTCTGTGGATCGGGGTGGTACGGCATCGCGAACTGGTTGGTCTCGTTGCCTGCGGTGATCGCGAAGACGTTGCCCACCTCGGCGACCGCCGCACCGATCGCCGCGGCCAGTTCGCGTTCGGCGGCCACCGCCAGCGGATCGGTGAACAGGTTGCGTCGATGCCAACTGGTCAGCCAGGCCGGTACGAAGTCGAAGCTGGACATGTGCCCCTGCAACACGTCCACCGCCACCTGGAGTCCGCAATCGGCCGCCACCTGGACCACCGACGCCACGTCGTCGAGAGCGGAGCGGCGGATCAGGCTCCGCGAGGGTTGGAGCAGCGGCCACAATCCGAAGATCCGGACATGGTCGAGGCCCAAGCCGGCCAGGGCGGTGAAGTCGCGGTGCACCTCGGCGAGGTCGAGGTCCTGCCAGGAGTGGAACCATCCCGTACGAGGGGTGTAGTTGACACCGAAGCGGGGCGGGTCAGCGGTCATGGGGTCTCCTGAGCTCCGGATCGACGGTGGGCCGAGCGTCTGGCGACGCCGCGGCGGGGTGCTGGTCCGGTGGAGTCCCGCACCACGAGGGTTGGTTGGGCCGCCTCGACGCTGACGACGTGTTCGGGATCTGCCAACGTGGCAATCACCGCACGACCGACCAGAACTCCGAAGTCGAAGGTGTCGCGAGACAGCGCCGTCAACGGTGGATGGGTGAGCCGGGTCAGCAGGGAGTCGTCGAAGGAGAGCACCGACACCTGTTCGGGCGCCGAGACCCCGGCCTCCTGCAGTGCCCGCATCCCGGCCAGGGCCATCACGTCGGAGTCGTAGATGATCCCGGTCACCCGGTCCCCGACCGGGAGGTCGAGCAGCTCCCGCGTCGCCTCGGCTGCGGCGGTGTCGGAGAAGTCGGTGGTCACGGTGGCGAGCGAGGCGAACCGGCCAGCGTCCAGGGCATCGGTCAGCACGGCCGTACGGCGTCGGGTGTGGGCGTACGAGGGCGTGCCACCCACGTGCCCGATCCGGCGGTGGCCCAGGGACACCAGGTGCTCAAGGCACTGCTGCATGCCGTGGGCGTCGTCGGCCCACACGTGACTCAACCGCCCGGCCACCGAAGGCGCTCCGATCACCACCGCGGGCATCCCGACCTCGCGGACGAGGCTGATCCTGCGATCACGCGGCACCGGGTCCATGATCACCAGTGCGTCGACGCGCTGCTCGTGCCACCATCGTCGATAGACCTCGAGTTCGTCGGCAACGCTGTGCACGGTGAAGGTCTGCAGGCTGTGTCCGTTGGCGGCCAACTCGGTGGAGATGCCGGCCGAGAGCTGACCGAAGAAGGGTTCCACGCCCAGGGTGCGCATCGGTCTGTTGAGCACCAGGCCGATCACCTCGGTACGGGCCCGGCTCAGGGAACGAGCGGCTCGATTCGGCCGGAACCCGATTTCTTCGGCGGCCGCAACGATCTTGGCCCGGGTCTCCTCGCTGACCCCGGCCGAGCCGTTGAGGGCGAACGAGACCGCACCCTTGGACACTCCGGCACGGGCAGCGACGTCGGTGATCGTGGGGGGTCTGCGCTCTGCCGATCCCGGTGATCTCACCCCTCGCACCATGGTGGGTCCTTCCCTGTGCAGAGCATCCACAGCTGCGTGGCCGACAACGTTGATCATGCCCGACGGTTGCTTGACAGTCAGCCGGTGATCATGTTTTCTGCACTATATCGGTTTAGTCGACCTTCGCAAGACGCCAGCATTTCTCAGTGAGGAGAGTGATCATGATCGACTCCTGCCCACGGGGTGAGTGGCCGTGACGGCCCCTGGGGTCGATCCGTCCACTCCTGTGGTGTCACAGGTCGTCGCCGAACATTCGAGCCAGACGCAGCATCCCCGCCGTCGCGACCTGTCGGGACTGCGCTATCTCGCCAAGAGATTCCTCACCTATGTCGTGATCGCCTTCATTTCCGTCCTGGCCAGCTTCATCCTGCCAAGACTGATCCCCGGGAACCCTGCCGAGCAGATGATTCAGTCGATCATCGCCAAGACCGGCCAATATCCGAGCCCGTACGCCCGTGCACAGATCTACGAGCGCTACGGCAACCCGGACGAGAACCTGTTGATCGCCTTCGTCCGATACTGCTGGCAGGTGTTGAACGGCGACTTCGGTCTGTCGGTGCAGTACTTCCCGGTCCCGGTCGCCGATCAGATCGCGACCGGACTGCCGTGGACGCTCTACCTGGCGCTGGTCTCCACGGTCCTCGGCTGGGTGATCGGCACCCTGCTGGGCGCCCGCCTCGGATGGAAACCCGGCGGTCTGCTGGACACCGTGCTCACCCCACTGTCGATGTTCTTCTCCTCGATTCCCGCCTTCTGGCTCGGCCTGCTGCTGGTGTGGTACCTCAGCTATCGCAACGGATGGCTACCGAACCAAGGTGCGTACAACGAAGCGCTGGGCTCTCCCGATCTGACCAATCCGATCTTCCTGCTGAGCGCCCTGTACTACTCGATCCTG
>JAKDKP010000611.1 GCA_030453285.1 Propionibacteriales bacterium | reverse complement strand
ATGGGCGCTTGGTCTGCGACCTCGCCGCTGACCTCGAATAACTATACAGACAGTCGGCGGAGGCGCAAAATCGAGGCAAGGCGTTATGGGCCAGGACACAAGCGACACAAAAGGAACTAGACCGGTCTACGTGACCTTGATCACATAGATGGTGATCCGAAGCCCGGAATTCCGGGGAAGAGGAGGCTGCCGCCCGGGGTGAGGGCCACGCGGACCCCGGTGCCGCCATCGTGCCGTCCCGCTCCCGCCCTAGCATCGATAGGACCAGCAACAGCCCAATGGAGGGAATGGACATGAGCGAGCGCTCCGATCAGACGGTCCTCGACGCGGAGCGTCAAACGGCACCGACGACCCACGCAAAGCTACTGGCATGGGTTGCCGACATCGTCGAGCTCACGCAGCCTGACCGTGTCCAGTGGGTCGACGGCAGCCAGGACGAGGTCGACCGGCTCACTGGCGAGCTCGTCGACGCCGGGACCCTGGTGCGCTTGGACGACGCGAAGTTCCCGAACTCCTTCGCCGCTTTTTCCGATCCGAAGGACGTCGCCCGCGTCGAGGAGCGGACCTTCATCTGCTCGCCCGAGAAGCGCGATGCCGGGTTCACCAACAACTGGATGGACCCGAAGGAGATGACCCCGATCCTGCAGGACCTGTTCAAGGGGTCCATGCGCGGTCGCACCATGTACGTCATCCCGTTCGTCATGGGTCCGCTGAACGCGGAGCAGCCGCAGTTCGGCGTCGAGATCACCGACTCCGCCTACGTGGTGGCCTCGATGCGGATCATGGCGCTCATCGGCGACAAGGTGCTGCGCAAGATGGAGGCGACCGAGGCGTTCTTCGTCCCGGCCGTGCACTCGGTGGGTGCCCCGCTTGAGCCCGGCCAGCAGGACGTGCCGTGGCCGTGCAACGAGGACAAGTGGATCGTGCACTTCCCCGAGGACCGCTCCATCTGGTCCTACGGTTCCGGCTACGGCGGCAACGCCCTGCTGGGCAAGAAATGCTTCGCGCTGCGCATCGCCTCGGTGATGGCGCGCGACGAGGGTTGGCTCGCCGAGCACATGCTGATCCTCAAGCTCACCAGCCCGCAAGGCAAGAGCTACAACGTCGCGGCAGCCTTCCCCTCGGCCTGCGGCAAAACCAACCTGGCGTTGCTCGACCCCACGATCGAGGGCTGGAAGGCCGAGACCCTCGGCGATGACATCAACTGGATGCGCATCGGCAAGGAGGGCGAACTGCGCGGGGTCAACCCGGAGTACGGCCTGTTCGGCGTCGCCCCGGGCACCGGTTGGGCGACCAACCCCAACGCCATGCGCGCCATCACCAAGGGCAATTCGATCTTCACCAACGTCGCGCTCACCGACGATGGCGGCGTCTGGTGGGAGGGCATGACCGATGATGTTCCAGCCCACCTGATCGACTGGCGCGGCAACGAGTGGACCCCGGAGACCGGCACCCCCGCAGCGCACCCGAACTCAAGGTTCTGCACGCCGATCAACCAGATCGACATGCTCGCCGAGGAGTTCTACAGCCCGGATGGCGTCGAGATCCACGCGATCCTCTTCGGTGGCCGCCGCAAGACCACGGTCCCGCTGGTGACCGAGGCCCGGTCGTGGACCAACGGAATCTTCATGGGCTCCACGCTCTCCTCGGAGACCACGGCCGCCGCCGCCGGCGCCGTGGGCCGGGTGCGCCGCGACCCGATGGCGATGTTGCCCTTCATCGGCTACGACGCCGGTGACTACCTGAACCACTGGGACTCCATCGAGTCCAAGGCCAATCCGGAGCGACTGCCGCGCATCTTCTTGGTCAACTGGTTCCGCCGCACGCCCGAGGGCGGGTTCGCCTGGCCCGGGTTCGGCGACAACTCGCGCGTGCTCAAGTGGGTCATTGAGCGCATCGAGGGCACCGCCGAAGCCCGCGAGACCCCCATCGGCAACGTGCCGACCGGCGAGTCGTTGGACCTGACCGGCCTCGACGACTTCACCGCAGCGGACGTCGAGGTCGCCGTCACCGTCGATCCGGAGGAGTGGAAGCAGGAGCTGGCCGGCATCGAGGAATGGTACGCGAACTTCGGCGATTCCCTGCCGCAGTCGCTCCAGGATGAACTGGCCGGGCTGAAGCAGCGCCTCGGCGCCTAGCAGCCCGCCCGCCCTGACGGCGGGGAGTCCACCCGGCACCCGGGTGGGCTCCCCGCCGTCGTCCGTGGTGCAGGTCATACCGGCGGGCCGGGGTGCCCCGCGCCCCCCCCACCCCCCC
>JAKDKP010000610.1 GCA_030453285.1 Propionibacteriales bacterium | reverse complement strand
AAGTGGCCGGGGTCAAGATCGTGCACGATGACGACGACATCGTCGTGGTCGACAAGCCGGTGGGCGTCGCGGCCCATCCCAGCTTGGGTTGGGAGGGCCCGTCGGTGGTCGAGCACCTCGCCGGCGCAGGCTTCCGGATCTCCACCTCCGGGGCACCGGAGCGGCAGGGAATCGTACAACGCCTCGACGTCGGCACGTCCGGACTGATGGTGGTCGCCAAGAGCGAACGTGCCTACACCGTTCTCAAGCAGGCGTTCCGGGATCGTACGGTCGCCAAGACGTACCACACGATCGTCCAGGGCCATCCCGACCCGGCCACCGGCACGATCGACGCACCGATCGGTCGGCATCCGGGCAACGACTGGAAGATGGCGATCACCTCCGACGGACGCGCCAGCGTGACGCACTACGAGACCCTGGAGATGTTTGCTGGCGCCACCCTGCTCAAGGTCCACCTCGAAACCGGTCGCACCCATCAGATCCGGGTTCACATGGCCGCGATCAAGCATCCCTGCATTGGTGACCCCACGTACGGCGGAGATCCGGTGATGGCCAGGAAGCTCGGGCTGGTCCGGCAGTGGTTGCACGCCATCGAGTTGGGGTTCGTGCACCCGGGCACCGGCAACCAGGTCACCTACAGCTCGACCTATCCCGACGACCTGTCCCACGCGTTGGACCTGCTGCGCGACGTCTGAGCGTCGACACTGACGCACCGGGCGGACCAGTCAGTGCGGTGGTCGGGTTCGGCCGTCGGCGTTGACGTAGTGTTCCGACCGTGCGCAGAGCCAAAATCGTTTGTACGTTGGGTCCCTCCAGTTCCGCTCCCGAACGACTCCGGGAGATGGTGGCGGCGGGGATGGACATCGCCCGCCTGAACATGAGTCACGGTGATCATCCCGATCACGAGAAGAACCTTGCCGCGGTCCGCGCCGCGGCCGAGGCTGCCGGCCGTCCGGTCGGCGTGCTGGTCGATCTGCAGGGCCCCAAGATCAGATTGGGGCGGTTCGCCGAGGACAAGGTGACCTTGGCGTACGGCGCGACGTTCAGCATCACCGTCGACGACATCGTCGGCGACGTGAACCGATGCTCGACGACGTACAAGGGCCTGCCCGGCGACGTGACGGTGGGGGATCGGATCCTGATCGATGACGGACGGCTGATGCTGGAGGCCACCGAGGTCACCGCCACCGATGTGATCACCAAGGTCCTGGTCGGTGGCCCCTGCTCCAACAACAAGGGCATCAATCTGCCCGGGGTTGCGGTCAGCGTGCCGGCGATGAGCGAGAAGGACATCGACGACCTGCGCTGGGCCCTGCGCCACGACGCCGACATGATCGCGTTGAGCTTCGTCCGCAACGCCGCCGACGCGGCCGCGGTCCACCTGATCATGGACGAGGAGGGGCGCCGTGTCCCGTTGATCGCCAAGATTGAAAAGCCCCAGGCCGTGGAGAACCTCGACGAGATCATGGACGCCTTCGACGCGTTCATGGTGGCTCGCGGCGACCTCGGCGTCGAGCTCCCGCTGGAGGAGGTGCCGCTGGTGCAGAAGCGGATCGTCTCGGCGGCCCGTCGCAACGCCAAGCCGGTGATCGTGGCCACCCAGATGCTCGAGTCGATGATCTCTGCGCCTCGGCCCACCCGGGCCGAAGCCTCCGACGTGGCCAATGCCGTGCTGGACGGGGCCGACGCGGTGATGCTCTCCGGTGAGACCAGTGTCGGTCAGTACCCGGTGGTCACGGTCGAGACGATGGCCCGGATCGTCACGAACACCGAGTCGCACGGCATGGGCCAGATCGAACACATCGACTGGGAGCCGCACACCACCGCCGGTGTGATCGCCAAGGCCGCAGTCGAGGTGGCCGAACGGATGGAGGCCAAGTTCCTGGTGGCGTTCACCCACTCCGGGGACTCGGCGCGTCGGCTGTCGCGGATGCGCAGCGCCATTCCGGTGCTGGCCTTCACCCCGTTGGCGTCCACCAAGCAGGTGCTGACCCTGACCTGGGGCGTTCGTACGATCGAGGTGCCGATGGTCGACCACACCGACGAGATGATCCGCCAGGTGGATCGCCAACTCACCGAGCTCGGCCTGGTCCAGCCCGGAGAGCGCGTGGTGATCATCGCCGGATCGCCTCCCGGCAAGGCGGGCGCGACGAACCTGCTGCGGGTCCGGATGATCGGCCGCCCGCTCTGAGCCTGTGACCGATCAGGCCGTCGGAGACGAACGAGGGCCCGTCCAAGATCAACTTGATCATGGACGGGCCCT
>JAKDKP010000609.1 GCA_030453285.1 Propionibacteriales bacterium | reverse complement strand
GGAGTGCGCCGTTCCACCGAAGTTTTCAGGGCGCTGAGGATCATCGTCCAGCCGTCGGTGACGCCCTCGAGCATCTTGCTGTTCGGTGAGTCGAAGCCGTGGTGGGTGATGGTCAACTTTGTGCCCATCTCGGCTTCCTCGGCGTCTTCGATGTCGAACCGGACGCGGGACTGTTCGGCGCGGGCCGTCTCGAATTCGGCGTCGGTGTCGAACATCGGCCGGTGCATCTGCTGGAGTCGGTGCCAGGTGTAGGCCAGCACCCGTCCCGGTTCGGCCTCGGTGATCTGCTGGTCCAGATCCTCGAATTCTCCATCAGGGTTGGATTTCCAGAACACCGGCGATCCCACCTGGAAGTCCGAGTGTGGCCCGGTGCCGCCCATGTACTCGGCGATGAGTTCGGGATCGGTGAGGGCGTGATAGACCTCGGCGCGGGTGGCCAGGATGTACAGGGTGTAGACGAATTGTGGCTTGTTGGGTGTGGTCATGGCGGGTGCCTCCAAGGTCTGTTTGAGTCGGGTCAGGGTGGCCGGTCGGCCGCCGTCGTACGGCCGAAACCAGCGGTCGGTCAGTTGCTGCAGGGGGATCGGGTTCAGATAGTGCAGGTTGTTGCGGCCCTGGCGAACGACCGAGACCAGGTTGGCCTGCTGCAGCACCGTGACATGTTTGCTCACGGCTTGACGGGTCGGTCCGGCCTCGGGTGACGCGAGCCGGATGGTGAGGTCGGTCAGGGTGAGCCCGTCGCGGCGCCGAAGCAGGTCGAGAAGCTGGCGCCGTGTTGGATCGCCCAGGGCGTGGAAGATCTGGTGCTCGCCGCGGGAGTCCCAACCGTCCATACCTCGACAATAGGCAACCGTACGGTTGCATGTCAAGGTGGGGTTGCCGCCTCGTCCTCTGCCGCCTCCGTCTCCGTTTCCGCCGGATCTGGTGTCGCCGGTGCCTTCAAGATGACCAGGGTTATCAGCAATGCCGCCACGGCGAAGATGGTCGCCGCGATGAACCCGTTGCGCATGCCGTGAGCCACCAGGTCGTCGCTGATCGAGACCGCCGACTGGGAGTCGACCGTATTCGCGTAGATGGCCGACAGGATGCCGATGCCCAGGGCCGAGCCGGTCATCATCGTGGTTTGTAGCACTCCGGCCGCCGCGCCGGCATCGGCTGGGTCGACCGTGGACATGATCGCGACGTTGATCGGCACGATGATCAGGCCCAGCGCGAGGCCGACGAGCAACGTCGGACCGAAAATGCCACCGAAGTAGGAGGTGTGCTCGCTGATCGCGGTGAGCCACCCGGCGGCCGCGGTGAGGAGGAGCAACCCGGTAAGTGCTGTTGGTTTGGCGCCGAACTTCGCCAGTGCCTTGGTCGCGAGGCGGGAAGTGATCAGCAGTCCGGCCGCCATCGGCAAGAACGCGAGTCCGGCTTGGAGTGCCGAGTAGTCCAGGACCAACTGTAAGAACTGAATGATCAAGAACTGGAAACTCATCGTCACCATCGGAACCAGCAGCATGTTCGCGAAGCCGGCGACGCGGGTGCGGTCGGCGAAAAGACTGAGGGGGAGGATGGGTTGTTCGGCCCGGCGCTCGATGAGGACGAAGACGGCGAGCAGAATCGCACCGGCGACAAGTATCGCGATCGTGGCGGCATCGCCCCAGCCGTGATCGGCGGTGCGGGCCAGTGCGAAGACCACGGCGACCAAGCCGATCGCGGAGGTCGCCGCCCCCGCGACATCGAATCGTCCGGTGTGGCGCGGCGATTCGGCTACGTGCTTGGGTCCTAGCAGCAATACCAGAATGCCGATCGGGACGTTGATCAACAGCACCCAGCGCCAGGAGAACGCGGTCGTGATGATGCCGCCGAGGATCAGGCCGAGTGTCATCGCAGATGCGGTGACCGCGGAGTAGGTGCTGAGTGCTCTCGTCTGACGCTCACCCTGGAAGTTGGTGGCCAGCAAGGCGAGTGTGCTCGGTCCGGCCAGCGCGGCACCGACTCCTTGAAGTGCTCGCGCGGCGACGAGCCAACCGGGGTTCTGTGCCAGACCCGCCAGCAGCGAGGCGACGGTGAACGCCGCGACACCGATGAGGAATACCCTGCGGCGTCCCAGGATGTCGCCGATCCGGCCGCCCAGGAGGAGTAGGCCGCCGAAAGCCAGGAGGAAGGAGTTCGCCACCCAGGACAGACCGGCCGGAGTGAATTTCAGCCCGGCGCCGATCTCGGGCAGTGCAACATTGGTGATCGTGCTGTCGAGCATGAGCATCAACTCGCACGAAAC
>JAKDKP010000608.1 GCA_030453285.1 Propionibacteriales bacterium | reverse complement strand
CGTACGGTCATCGATCCAATGGGTGTCGACCGGTACGCCGGCGTCACGGATCAGCAACACCCCGGCACGCCGTTCGATCAGGGCCTGTCGCTCACTGGCCGCAACGTCCACCCCTCCGTCGGCGTCCAGCCCGATGTGACAGTGCGCATCGACCAGGCCGGGCAGCACGTACCCGCCCCGACTGATGGTCTCGGCCCCAGGCAGCGGCTCGGTCGACACCGTGCCGTCGGCTACCCAGAGGTCGACCGGTTCGTCGGTCGGCAGCACGGTGGCGTTGAGATGCAGGACGGGATTGGACACCAATGGCCTCACTTGTTCTTGAAGTACTTCTCCATGTCGGGCGGCAGGTTGAAGTCGCCCATCGCCTTCTGCAACTCGGCCGGGTCGAAGTTCTGCGGCGCACCGCCCTGGTCGGTCGCCCCGGCACCGAAGACGCTGGCCGGATCGAACTGCTCCTCGGCTTCCTGGGCGGGGGCGGGAGCACCGGACCGCTTGGCCGGGTTGCCCGAGACGCCCTTGCCCTTCTTCTTCTTGCCCGACTGCTTCTTCTTCGCCGGCAGACCGGGCGCACCACCCCCCATGCCGGGCATCCCACCACCCAGACCGGGCATGCCGGGCATCCCGCCGTTGGCGAGCTTGTTCATCATCTTGCGGGCCTCGACGAAGCGGTTGACCAGATTGTTGACGTCGGACACCTCGACGCCGGCGCCCTTGGCGATCCGGGCTCGACGGGAACCGTTGAGGATGGCGACGTCGTCACGTTCGCCTGGAGTCATCGAATAGATGATGGCCTCGATCCGGTCGACCTCCTTCTCGTCGATGTTGTTGATCTGGTCCTTCATCTCGCCCATGCCGGGGATCATCCCGAAGATCTTCGACAACGGGCCCATCTTGCGGACCGCCTGCATCTGCTCGAGGAAGTCCTGCAGGCCGAAGCCGGACCCCTTGCCGCCGGTGATCTTGGCCGCAGCCTTGGCCGATTGCTCGGCATCGAAGGTCTGCTCGGCCTTCTCGATCAGGGTGAGCATGTCGCCCATGCCGAGAATGCGACTGGCCATCCGGTCGGGATGGAAGAGGTCGAAGTCCTCGAGCTTCTCCCCTGAGCTGGCGAACATGATCGGCTTGCCCGTCACCCGAGCCACCGACAGCGCGGCACCACCGCGGGCGTCACCATCCAGTTTGGTCAGTACGACGGCGTCGAAGCCGACCCCGTCGGCGAAGGCCTGAGCGGTGTTCACCGCGTCCTGACCGATCATCGCATCGACGACGAAGAGGACCTCTTGAGGGTTCACCGCCGACTTGATGTCCGCGGCCTGTTGCATCAGCTCGGCATCCACACCAAGGCGACCGGCGGTGTCGACGATCACGGTGTCGTACAACTTCTGGGTGGCGTGCGCGATCGAGGTGCGGGCCACCTCGACGGGATTGCCGACGCCGTTGCCGGGTTCGGGAGCGTAGACGTGGATGCCGGCCCGCTGACCAACCACCTGCAATTGGTTGACCGCGTTGGGTCGTTGCAGGTCCGCCGCGACGAGCAGCGGTGAATGGCCTCGGCCGCGTAGCCATTTGGCGAGCTTGCCGGCCAGGGTGGTCTTACCGGCACCCTGCAGACCGGCCAGCATGATCACGGTCGGCGGGCGCTTGGCCAACCGCAGTTCGCGGGTTTCGCCGCCGAGGATGGTGATCAACTCGTCGTTGACGATCTTGATGACCTGCTGCGACGGGTTCAGCGCACCGCTCAGTTCGGCACCCTTGGCCCGCTCCTTGACCCGGGAGATGAACTCCTTGACCACGGAAAGGTTCACGTCGGCCTCAAGCAGCGCGATCCGGATCTCGCGGGCGGTGGCGTCGATGTCGGCATCGGTCAGCTTGCCCTTGCCCCGCAGGTTCTTGAAGGCGGCAGACAGGCGATCGGAGAGGGTGTCGAACAAGGCGGCGTCCTAGAGCATCGGGTACGAACGGGTGCGGACGCCGGGACACGGCGACCGTGAGGTCACACTGACGCCCCAGCCTACCTGTCCCTCTCCGTCCGAGGCGCCGAGCGACGTGGCCCCCGTGCTGGCGGGGCCGTCAGGTCCGGCGAGGAACCGTCAGGTCAGCCGATGGGTCGAGGTGGTGACGGCGCGACCGACGGCGGCCACGGTGTCGGCAAAGCTCAGGTCGCTGGTGACGAGAGCGTGTCCCGCGTACGGGCCCAGGTCGACGAACTGCTCACACAGCGCAAGAATCGGATCGGCATCGACCAGAGCGTCCGGCGCCGTCCGGCCC
>JAKDKP010000040.1 GCA_030453285.1 Propionibacteriales bacterium | reverse complement strand
TTCCCGTGCCCCGGGCCCCGCCCCGGAGCCGGGTGAGGGCCCGAGCCGTATCGCCGTCGACACGTCTCGAGCCCCTCGTCGGCGGATCGTTGCCCGGGCTTGGCTGTGCTACTTCTTGACCAGTGGTTCGAGCTTGGACTGCAACTCATCCATGGCGGCCTGCGGTTCCTTCTGGCCCTGCAGTGTGGCATAGGCCGCATCCTGAATGGCCAGGGTGACGTCTCCGTACTTGACGACCTTGGGCCGCGGACGGGCGCCCTCGATCGACTTCTGCAGCACCGGGAGGTACGGGAACTTCTTGGTCAGCGCCGCGTCGGTGTACAGCGAGGTGCGCGTGGGGGCGTTGGACGTTGCCTCGGTCCGGGCCACCATCCGCTCCTCCGACGACATCCACTTCATGAACTCGATCGCGGTGCCCTTGTTCTTGGCGGTCTTGCTGATCGCGTAGTTGTGTCCGCCGAGGCTGGAGACGCCGGGACCGCTGACACCGGGCAGGGGGGCGACCTCGAACTTGCCGTTGATCTTGGACGAACCGTCGTCCTTGCTGGCCAGCGCATAGATGTAGGGCCAGTTCCGGTGGAAGATCAACTTGCCGCTCTGGAAGGCGGTCCGGCTCTCCTCTTCCTTCCACGTCAGAGCTGCCTTGGGGATGGTGCCGTCGGCGAACGCGTCGGCCATCCAGGTCAAACCCTTGACGGCTTCGGGGGTGTTCGCCGTGGCCGCACCCTGGTCATCGGTGATGTGCCCGCCGGCGGAATCGATCGCCTCGGAGACGTTCACCGTCAGGCCCTCGTACTTGTCGTGCTGGCCGGCGTAGCAGTCGGCACCCTTCGCGCCGGGCACCTTCTCCTTGATGGTGGCGCAGGCGGCCTTCATCTCCTCGTACGTGGTGGGCGGCGCGGTGATCCCGGCAGCCTTGAGCCAGTCGGAGCGGTAGTAGAGCAGACCACCGTCGGAGGTGACCGGGACGGCGTACAACTTGTTGAAGTACTTGGCCGACTCGACGGTCACCGGCAGGAACCCGGAGAAATCGAACTTGTCCGTCGGCAGCTCCTCGATGTACCCGTTGGCCGCGAACTCGGCGGTCCAGACCACATCGACGTTGAGAACGGTGTACTCGGTGCCCTTGCTCTCGGCGTTCTGGATCATCGCGGCACGCTGCTGATCGGCATTGTCCGGCAACTCGATGATCTTGACCTCTTGACCGACGTTGGCCTTGTTCCATTCGTCGACCTCGCTCTGGAGGTTGCCGGAGGTGTCCTTGCCGGTCACGAAGGTGATCGGGCCCTTCTCGGCCATGGCTGGGTTGTCGGAGGGCTTGTCTCCGCTGGGCTGGGCACCGGTGCCGGTGTCACCGCCACCGCAGGCGCTGACGGCCATCAGTGCGGCGAGCGATCCCGCGACTGCGGCAACGCGAATGTTTCGGGCCAAGAACATTGTTGTCCCCACTCCTTCTGCTACATGCTTCTCCGTGGCTGTGGAGGCTGACAAAACCACGTTTGGTCGGTGGTCGCAGCGAGTGCGCCGCCTGCCCCCCCGCTGATGTGCTCAATCGTTACCGGGACTGCATGGTTGTGCTCGTTGCCTGCCGGTTCGATCACAAAAGCAAAGCACCTGGGGTCCCGGCCGGCGTTCGAACCCGGGACTCACTTGTCGTGACGGGCGCCCAGGACCTTCAGTAGGACGAGGAAGGCGATCGCGCCGGCGACGGCACCGCCGATGGCGACGATCCGACCCACCCTGGCATTGCCGTCGGCGTCGATGAACTGGGACTTGGCGTTGTCGAACTCCGCCGATGCCATCTGCTTCACGCCCTCGACCTGGCGCTCGGCGATCCGGCTCGGGTGGACCTCATCGATCAGTGAGGCGACGTTGGCCGAGAGACGCGTGCGGGCGGCGGCGAGATCGGCCTCGATGTCGGCCTTGGTCCGTGCCGGCTTCTTGTCGTCGCCGTTGTTCTTGGCCACAGGTCCTCCTGGGGTCGGTGGCCCGGTTCGGGCCGATGCATGGGGCAGCCTATCGAATCGCCCCGGACGTGGAGGAGGGCGTACGGCGAGCGATGGCAGGTCTGCCCGGGGTCGCTAGGGTGACGGTCATGACCACGCGACTGAGCACCGGCGATCCGGCCCCCGCCTTCACCCTCCCCGACGCCGACGGCGAGGCCGTCAGCCTCTCCGACTTCGCCGGCGGACGGGTGGTCGTCTACTTCTATCCCGCCGCACTCACCCCCGGTTGCACCACCCAAGCGGTCGACTTCACCGGCGCCAACGACGAGTTGAAGGCCGGCGGAGTCCGAGTGGTCGGCATCTCCCCCGATCCCGTCGCCAAACTGGCGACGTTCCGTGACAAGGAGGGCATCGTCATCCCGCTGCTCTCCGATGAGGACAAGTCGGTGCTGAACGCGTACGCCGCCTTCGGTGAGCGGGTGCTGTACGGCAAGAAGGTCGAGGGTGTGATCCGCTCCACCTTCGTGATCGACGTGGACGCCTCCGGAAGCGGCACGATCGCCGAGGCGCAGTACAACGTGAAGGCCACTGGCCATGTGGAGCGGCTGCGCCGGACCCTTGGCGTCTGACCCGCGGGCCGACCTGGCCCGATGCGGCGATGACCCCGATGCGGCGATGACCCCGATGCGCCGATGACACTGCTGACGTTGGCACTGGTCACCTTCCTGGTGTCCCTCCTCGCGGCCGCACTGGGTGCCGCGGTCGGGATGGCCGGGGGTGTGTTCCTCGTCCCGGTGTTCACCCTGTTGCTTGGGTTCGACTGGGATGTCGCCGTGGCGACCAGCCTGCTCTCGGTCGTCGCCTCATCGTCGGCGGCCGCGCCCCCGGCACTGGACGCTGGACTGGTGAATCTACGCCTGTCTCTGGTGCTCGAGATCGCCACCGTGACCGGATCGCTGATCGGTGTGCTCCTGCTGGTGTGGGACCTCCTCCCTCGGGCGCTGCTGTTTGCCCTGTTCGCACTGATCCTGGTGGCTTCGGCGATCCAGGTGCTGCGTCCCCGGCGTGACCATGCGAGCGGTCGCCGGCCCGGTGACCGGTGGGCACGCCCGTTGCGGCTGGACGCAGTGGTCACCGAACCGTCCGGCCCGCGACCGTACGTGGTGCACCGCGTCCTGCCGGGGATGGGCCTCATGCTGGGTGCGGGCACCCTGTCCACCCTGCTCGGCATCGGGTCGGGAGTGCTCAAGATTCCGGCCATGGACGCGACCCTTGGCCTGCCGGTCAAGATCTCCTCCGGTACGGCCAATCTGATGATCGGCGTGACCACCTGCGGCACCGCCGCTGCGGTGCTGTTGCACCACAGCGCGGGGCATCTCGGCGTGGCTGGGGCGGTGGTCATCGGTTCGGTGCTCGGATCGATCGGTGGTGCGCGGCTGCTGGTGCACCTGCCCGGCCAGGTGCTGCGGGTCGGACTGGGGATCCTGCTCGCCGCCTTGTCGGTCCCGATGCTCGTGGTTGCGGTCGGTGGCGGACGATGAGTGACCATGATCAGGAGCTGGTCCCGACCGCTCGTCATCTCGGGACGCTGCTGCGCTGGGGGACCTGGGTCGCCCTGGCGCTGACCGCCGTGGGGACGGCGCTCCTGCTCGTCGAGGAGGAGTCGCTGACCGCGCCGGGGACCGTTGTGGTGACGCTCGGCCTCGCCGCCTTTGTGGTCCTGCCGGCGACTCGCCTGTTGATCATGCTGTGGGCCTTCGTACGACTTCGCGATCGGTTGTACGTGATCATCACGCTCATCGTCCTTGGGCTGGTGGCTGCCACCATCACCGCGAAGGCGCTGCTGTGATGAGGCCCGTCACCTGTCAGGCAACGGCGGGCGCGACATCGGTGTGGCCGAAGTCGTTCCCGACGAACAACAGGGGCTGCTCGGTGGCCATGGCTGCGGCGTAGGACAGGCAGTCGCCAAAGTTCAGCCGCGCTGCCGACCCCGATCCGCGGCCGAATCGACGATGCGCATCCCGTGCCCACCGCAGATGCTCGGCATCAACCGCCACGACCTCGACCCCCAGGGCGGAGAGGAAGTCATCGACCAGTTCCGGCCCGCTGGCTGCGGTGACGATGGCGAGTTCCAGGACCGACGCTGCAGACATGCCGAGATGCGGAGCCTCGTCGACGGCGGCAACCAGGGCTGCGCTACCCGCCTCGGCACGCAGGATCGCGACGACCGCAGAGGTGTCCATGATCATCGGGGCAGACCGTCCTCGCCGTACAGATCACCGTCGCTCAGCCAGGCATGCTGGGTGCCGGCCGCTCGCTGCTGGAGCCCGGCCAGCGTCGCCCCACGGTCGGACTGACGTGCACGCTCCGTCGCCAGGGCCAGCTCCAGAGCTGTCCGTACGGCTGCGGTCGCGGTCGTACCGCGGAGGGTGGCCAACTCGTTGGCCAACTCATGCACCTTGGGGTCCTTGATGTTCATCGTCACCATGCACGAATTCTACCTCCCTGGGTAGATCGTGGACCGCGCACCCTTCCGATCGCACTCGAACTAAAAGGCCGCCCCCTGGAGGATCCGTGCTTGACATCCTCTGTTCGGCCAGCTGACGGTCGGCCGGATCGCCCGACCAGACGATCCCTCCAATGCAAGCTGATCGATCGCGATCGTGAGCAACTCGTAGCCGAGTCCGCGGTGGAGCCAACCTAATCTAACTGGCTAGGCGCTACGAGTTGAAGTCTGACCGGTGACGACGGGGGGTGAAAGGATCGGCGAATGAGCCAGCCAGTTGATCCCGACGACACCAATACCTGGCAAACCAAGCTCCAACAGGCGCTCGCACAATAATGCTCGGATGCTTCCCCGAGACGCAATCACTGCTGATCAGTTTGAGTTCGACGAGGGCCTCCTGGACAACGCCATCTTCGACCTATTTGACGGACGATCACTTCGGGTGTTCCACGCAACCCGTCTGATGGAGCACGAGGTGGAAGCGATCCGCCAAGACGGGCTGCGACGCCTCTCGCCACATCTGGTCAAGACCAGAATTGGCAACGCCGAGAACGCAGGCGCCTTGAGTCACAGTGAGGCACAGTGGCTGCGCCAACACGACATCTACACGCAGCGCCCATCTGGACGGAGAGACGGTCAAGTCTGCGCCCTCCTCGGCCGCCACAAACTGACCCAACGTAGCGCGGTGGAGATGCTCCTCGGCATTTGGGGCGGTGAGGCCATCTATTGGTGTGCTGGGGACGACATGCGACGGCGACTCAGGTAGATCGGGGTGCCGTCGATTGTCGTCATCGACCTGCCTCTATCCGACAACGTTTCGTTTCACATGTTTCCCAGCCTCGGCCTCACTATGGTCGAACACATCGCCCACTTGGAGAAACGAGGCGCAGATGTCCACTACTTTGCCGATATTCCTAAATCGGCGATCATCGACGTCTGGCAGCCCGGTTCCACCGACTACACGACCTTCCCAGCGCTGGCGGATCTGTAGCTTTCAATCTTCTAGTCGCGAAGGCACGCCCGTCTAGCGAGTAGACCTTCGTCTCTAGATAGTAGTTGGGGTTGCCTTGATCTCGATCGCATCTATGTACCGCCTGACTCGTCTCAGGATCTCCCAAAGTGTGAAGTCATGGAGTCCCCAGAGCACTACACGACCCCTGGCCTCTTTCCTCGAACCCCGTGGAGGTTCGAGGAAGAAGGCTTGGTGCCGAAGAAGGGACTTGAACCCTCACGCCCGTGGGCACAGGAACCTAAATCCTGCGTGTCTACCAATTCCACCACTTCGGCCAGGGGGCAAGCCTAGTGGAGAGTCGGCGCGGGGACGCGATCGTAGGTGACCCAGGAGAACGCGTCCCGGTCGACGCGGTCCACCTCCACCCAGACGCGCGGGGCGATCGTCGGGAACGTCACGTCACCGGGCATCGTGGTGTGCGCATGGGTGATCTCGAGCCGATCGGCGCGGTCCATCGCCTGGCGATACACCTCTCCCCCGCCCAGGATCCACACCGTACGGTCGGCGAACTCCGCTCCAGCGAGCGCGAGGGCCTCGTCGAGGCTGGCGACCGTACGGGCCTGGTCCGGCGTCGCGTCGCCCGGCTTGAAGTCGGTGTCGCGGGTCAGCACCAAGGTCTGGCGTCCGGGCAGGGGTCGGCCGATCGCCTCGTACGTCTTGCGCCCCATGATCAGCACGCCACCCATCGTGAGCCTCTTGAAGCGGGCGAAGTCGTCGGGATGGGACCAAGGTTGATCGCCGTCGGCCCCGATCACGCCGTTGGCCAGCACGGCAGCGATCATGATCACCTTTGGTGGCATGGGCGGTTCCCTCCTGGAGTCGGTCCGGACGCGTCAGACGGCGATCGGGGCCTTGATGCCGGGGTGCGGGTCATAGCCGTGCACGATGATGTCGTCGAAGCCGAAGGCGTCGATGTCGGTCACCGCGGGGTTGAGCTGGAGGGTCGGCAACGGTCGCGGATCTCTGGTGAGCTGCTTGCGCGCCTGATCAAGGTGGTTGGCATACAGATGTGCATCGCCGAGGGTGTGCACGAAATCCCCGACGCCGAGGCCGCACACCTGGGCGATCATGTGGGTGAGCAGGGCGTACGAGGCGATGTTGAAGGGGACACCGAGGAAGATGTCGGCCGAGCGTTGGTACAACTGGCAGGACAGCTTGCCGTCGGCGACATAGAACTGGAAGAAGGCGTGGCACGGCGGCAGCGCCATCTCACCGAGCTGACCGACGTTCCAGGCGCTGACGATATGGCGGCGCGAATCGGGGTTGGTGCGGATCTGCTCGATCACACCGTTGATCTGGTCGACATGGCCGCCGTCAGGGGTCGGCCAGGACCGCCACTGATAGCCGTAGACCGGTCCGAGCTGACCGTCGGCGTCAGCCCACTCGTCCCAGATCGAGATGCCGTTGTCCTGCAGCCACGTGACGTCGGTCGAACCGCGCAGGAACCACAGCAACTCACCGACCACCGACTTCAGGTGCACCTTCTTGGTGGTCAGCAAGGGAAAGCCGGCAGACAGGTCAAACCGCATCTGGTGTCCGAAGACGCTCCGTGTGCCCGTCCCGGTGCGGTCGCCCTTCTCCGTCCCGTTGTCCAACACGTGCCGGACGAGGTCAAGATAGGTCTGCATGATCAACTCTCCTTTGGTACGGTATGCGCACCCTGACTGAGGGCGACCACGAGGAGCGGAACGATGGCGCGGACCGCCTGCCCACGATGGGATATGGCGTCCTTCTCCTCGGCACTGAGCTCGGCCAGGGACCGTTCCTCCCCCGCCGGCTGAAACAGCGGGTCGTAGCCGAAACCACCGGACCCGCGCAGTTCGTTGAGCACACGCCCCGCCATCGTGCCGCGGATCACCTGCTCATGATCAACTTCACCATGATCAACTCTGCCGCGATCACCCGGCAGCACGAACGCCATCGCGCACACGAACCGGGCACCGCGCTGATCAGCCGGCACGTCGTCGATCTGCCGCAGCAGCAGTGCGTTGTTGGCCTCGGCGTCGGTCGGAGTGCCGGCCCAACGCGCGGACCGGACGCCGGGCATGTTGTTGAGCACGTCGACCTCGATGCCCGAATCGTCAGCCAGGGCCGGCAATCCGGTCTGCGCGGCACAGACGCGGGCCTTGATCAGTGCGTTGCCCTCGAAGGTGGGCTCGGTCTCGGCCGGCTCGGGATAGGGGGCGACGTCGACGAGGCCGAGCACCTCGATGTCGGGCGCCGCACCCTTCCGTACGGCGTCGGCGACCACGCGGCGCAGCTCGGCCAGCTTCTTGGCGTTGTTGGTGGCCAGCACCACCTGCCTTGTCACGACGTCACCCATCAGATCAGGAGGCGATGGCCTGCTGCTGCAGCCCGGCCAGGGTGGCGCAGCCGGAGGCTCCGAGGTCGAGCAGCCGGTCAAGCATCGGCCGGTCGAACCGGGCCCCCTCGGCGGTGCCCTGCACCTCGATGAACGTGCCGTCTCCGGCCATCACGATGTTCATGTCGCAGTCGGCGGTCGAGTCCTCGGTGTAGCAGAGGTCGAGCAACGGCTCGCCGTCGATCAGGCCGACCGAGACCGCCTGCACCGAGTTGCTCAGCGGTTCGCCGGTCAGGGCGTTGCGAGCTCGGAGCCACTCGACGGCGTCATGCAGAGCGACCTGGGCGCCGGTGATCGATGCCGTACGGGTGCCACCGTCAGCCTGCAGCACGTCGCAGTCGATCACGATGGTGTTCTCCCCCAGGGCTTTCATGTCGACCACGGCCCTCAGGCTGCGACCGATCAGGCGGCTGATCTCGTGGGTCCGGCCGCCGACCTTCCCACGGATCGACTCACGGTCCGAGCGAGTGTTGGTGGCCCGCGGCAGCATCGCGTACTCCCCGGTCACCCAGCCGAGCCCGGAACCCTTGCGCCACCGGGGCACCCCGACGGTGACGCTGGCCGCCACCAGCACTCGGGTGGCACCGAATTCGACCAGTACCGACCCCTCGGCGTTGTCCAACCAGTTGCGGGTGAACCGCACCTCGCGGAGTTGGTCGGGGCGTCGCCCGTCGGCCCGGGATCGGTCGGCTTGAGTCGTCATGGTGCTGACCCTACGTGGCCACACCGACCTCCTTGCGACCCACGCCGTCAGGCCAGTTGCTCGACCCGATCGATCCAGTCGCCGACGAGGCGGCGACCCAGTTCGGAGAACTGTTCGGGAGCTCCGGTGGTGAAGAATCGGTGGCTGGCCGGGCCGGTCCCTTCGGCCAGCAGGTCGGCCTCGAGGAGGGCGGCCCACGCCTGCTGGCCACACTCCTCGGCACTTGAGACCAGGGTCACCCCCTCGCCCAACACGTACGAGATGACCCCGGTCAGCAACGGGTAGTGGGTGCAGCCGAGGATCAGCGTGTCCACCTCCGCAGCCAGGACCGGCGCCAGATGATCATGGGCCACCTCGAGCAGCGCGGGACCTCCGGTCACCCCGGCCTCGACGAAGTCGACGAACCGCGGACAGGCGGCGGTGGTCAGTCGTACGCCCGGCGGGACGGCCAGGGCGTCGGCGTAGGCGCCGGAGGTGGCAGTGGCCCGGGTGCAGATCACCCCGATTCGGCCGGTACGGGTGACCGCCGCCGCCCGGCGGGCCGCGGGTCGAATCACCTCAACGACGGGCACCGCATAGCGTTCGCGGGCGTCGGCGAGGACGGCGGCACTGGCGGAATTGCAGGCGATCACCAGCATCTTGACGCCCTGATCGACCAGATGATCAAGACACTCCAGGGCGTACTCGCGCACCTGACCGACCGGCAGTTCACCGTACGGGGAACGCGCACTGTCGCCGACATAGACGATGTCCTCGTCCGGCAACTGATCCATCACCGCCCGGGCGACGGTCAGCCCGCCGAAGCCGGAATCGAAGATGCCGATCGGTGCGTTGCGATCCCCCACCCGGTGAGGGTAATCGCTGCACTCACAGTCGCTGGATCGACTCGCTCGGATCGTCGGTGACCTGCTCGGCTTCCTTCTCGGTCTTCTTGGTCACGTCCCACGGGTCCTTGAGCGGGTTCTTCGGCTGATCGATGCCCTCGGTGTCGCGGCCGGACTGACGTCGTGCCTCGCGGGCATCGGCCTCGGCAGCGGTGGCCGCCCCCTGGCGGTCGATGTTGCCGGGTTCGGCGTCGGCGGCGTCGCGGGTCCGGCGCGCCGCTCGGGTGGCGTCGTCGGCCTGGCGTGCCGAGTCGACCGCCTTGTTGCCCTGACCCT
>JAKDKP010000607.1 GCA_030453285.1 Propionibacteriales bacterium | reverse complement strand
GGAGGCCGAGTTGACCGCCCTGCTGTCCACCGATGACGAAGCCGAGCTCTACACGATGCCGCGTCGAGTCCGGGCCGATGGTGAGCGGATCGCCCCCCAGGCTGACTGGGAGACCGCCGAGCAGCCGAGCGTCGTCGATCTGGCCATGATGGAGACCGCCTTCGTTGACACCCCGGCCAAGGATCAGCGCAAGCAGGCCTGAATCCCACTGGGCGCACTGGTCGAGCCCCTCGTACGGTCGCGTCCGGATTCCGTGGTCAATGTCAGGAATGACATGACCCGGAGATGGCACCGCCCCAAACCGCTGTCCTGCCGGAGTTGGCGGAGGTCGGCGGCTGATCTGGTGCCAATCAGAAGGTGGAGTGGCTGCAATTGGTGGCTGGCTGCTGCGCCAGAACCTCGACAGAGCCGGAACACCCTCGCCCCAGTCGCGCGCCGAGACTGGCGCGAGCGGGAGTCTTTGGTTATGTTCTTCGTGATGGTAATGTCCACCTCCTCACGGTTGTGGTCACCATTTCACAACTCCAACACAATGCTAGTTGCCCGATCCGTTCCGGGGGGATTCGGATCGTGGCTCCAGGGAGGAAGCAAGATGGCTCAGCGAGTCGAAATCATTCTTGAGGACGACCTCGAAGGCGGGAGGGCCGACGAGACGGTCACCTTCTCGCTCGACGGCAAGGACTACGAGATCGATTTGACGAAGTCCAACGCCAAGGCGCTGCGTTCAGCGCTGGACAGCTACGTGCAAGCAGGACGTAGGGCCACCCGGGCACGCCGCGGTGTGGGTCGTTCGGTCGGCCGTAGTGGCAACAACCGCCAGGAGGCGAATCAGATCCGTCAGTGGGCTGTCGCCAACGGGTACGAGATCAGCTCGCGCGGTCGCGTTCCGGCCAACATTCGGAGCGCGTACGAGGCTGCAAACGGGGCGTGATCGTTCCCCGGTGAGCACACTCACCAGTGGCGCCGAGCCGTCCGTTGTCGTGGACAACGGGCGGCTCGGTGTCTTGCGGGACTCACGGCCGTCGGTCCGAAGTCCGTCAGTTCTGCGCTGTCCGCTGCGATGAATCAGCGCATTCGACCTTTCGTGGTGTGCCGTGGACTTGACCACGACCGAAGTGAATGACAATTGTCGACTTTGGTCGGCGGCAGGCAGGGGTAGTGGTTTCGACCGACCGTCGGTGCAAACGCGAGCAGCGGATCGTACGAGCTGGCAGCGGGGCATTCTCCTTCCCGGATGGAGGTGCTCCGGGCACTCCTGGGTGCCGTCGACGCGGGGATCGTCATCCACCGTGGTTCACCAAGGGCGAACGGCAGGAACACGTCGTACGGACTCCGAGTTACTAGACTTGAGCGCATCCCGCGCAGGTGGCGTTTGCCGTTGAGGTTGCCCATCGTGGGGGATGGCGGGTCGCCCGACTGGGCGGCTGTGCAGAGGAGGAGCTGAGATGTTCGAAAGATTCACCGACCGCGCGCGTCGCGTCGTCGTCCTGGCCCAGGACGAAGCACGGCTGCTGAATCACAACTACATCGGGACCGAGCACATCCTGCTCGGCCTGATCCACGAGGGTGAAGGCGTTGCCGCCAAGGCCCTCGAGTCGATGGACATCTCGCTGGAGGCCGTACGGGAAAAGGTCGAGGAGATCATCGGCCATGGGCAGCAGTCCCCGCAGGGACACATCCCGTTCACCCCGCGCGCCAAGAAGGTGCTGGAGCTGAGCCTGCGCGAGGCGTTGCAGATCAACCACTCCTACATCGGCACCGAGCACATCCTGCTCGGCCTGATTCGTGAGGGTGAAGGCGTCGCGGCTCAGGTGCTGGTCAAGTTGGGTGCCGACCTCAACCGGGTGCGCAACACCGTGCTCCAGTTGCTGAGTGGCTTCCAGGGCAAGGAGGCCGCCACGTCGGGTGCGCCAGAAGGTGCCGGTGCGCCGTCCTCGTCGATGGTGCTGGATCAGTTCGGCCGCAACCTGACCCAGGCCGCGCGTGAGAACAAGCTCGACCCCGTCATCGGTCGCGAGAAGGAGATCGAGCGCGTGATGACGGTGCTGTCGCGCCGTACCAAGAACAACCCCGTGCTGATCGGCGAGCCCGGTGTCGGCAAGACCGCCGTTGTCGAGGGCCTGTCCCAGGCGATCGTGCGTGGCGATGTGCCCGAAACCCTGCGGGACAAGCAGATCTACACCCTTGATCTTGGTGCGCTGGTGGCTGGCAGCCGCTATCGCGGTGACTTCGAGGAGCGCCTGAAGAAGGTGCTCAAGGAGATCAAGAGCC
>JAKDKP010000039.1 GCA_030453285.1 Propionibacteriales bacterium | reverse complement strand
AGGCCAGGGGGACGGTGGGGGCGGGCGGCGGTGCGCCGTTGGTGATGGGTGGTGCCGTGGTGGTCATGCTGCTCTCTTCCCTCGCGAGTACCGGCAGCAGTCGCGCGGAAGGGTCGAGCAGACGATACGGCCCCCGAGGCCGGAACGTCGGCGAGCCCTCCCACGAGGCTGCGGACACAACCGGTCGCTGTTGCGACCGGGCCGAGGCAGGTCTTCGGACTCACGGGCGGGGCTCTGCCGAGCCTGTCTACTGGTCGTCGCTTCCCGGATCTCTCCAGTGCTGGACCGCCAGGCGAACCTGACGGTGACGACGGTCGTTCCCGTTCACCGCTGCGGGGCAGTCCCGGATTCTCACCGGGTTCCCTGTTGCCTCCCCACAACCCCGTACGGGCCGTGGGGAACCTTCAGCACGCCAAACACTACATCTGGACATGAGGGATTCAATCACCACCAGATGGTGTGTCGTCGGTCGTCTGTCACTTGTTACCAGCGCGGAAGTCACCTGTCGGCGCCACGTCGTCGTCTGCGGCAATCCCGGCGAGCAGTCGCTCCAGGCCGAAGGCGAAGTTCGCCCGGTGATCACTGATCGCGCCCGACTCGCTGGCCGCGGCGAAGAGTGGGTGTGCCTGCCAATCAATGTGATCGGCGTAGAACGCGTCCCGCTCGGTGTCCGGGCCTGCTCCCCCGGTGGCAGCATCCTCGGTCATCGCCAACGCCATCCCGCGCACGTAGCCGTCGACGGCTTCGAGAGCCGCCACTTGATCATCGATCGGCAAGCCGGAGTCGGCCATCACCCGCAGCATGGATTCGTACCAGGCCAGGAGATTGGGCCCCAGAGCGGGCGGCTGGGCGGCCAGCAATTGCAGCATCCACGGGCGCTGCAGGTATCCCTGCAGATCGGCGTAGGCCACCTGCCGCAGGCGGTCCCGCCAGTCCCCGGAGAGTTCATCGGGCTGGACACCTTGACCGATCGACTGGTCGAGGATCAGCGCCAGCAGCTCGGGGCGCCCCGGCACGTAGGTGTACAGCGTGGCCACGCCCACCCCAAGCTCGCTGGCCAGGGTGCGCATGGTGAGCCCATCCAGACCCTGCCGGTCGGCAATCTCGGCAGCAGCTTCGACAATCCTCCCCTGGGTCAGCCCTCGGCGCGGACCGCGCCCACCACCTGGCGCAGGGCCCCACAGCAGACGCAACGCCCGGAGCTGGCTCCCCCCGTCGGATGCATTAGACATCCGTTACCCCCTAGAACTCCGAACATTGTTCGATACAGTATCTCCGTACAGTGTTCGACGATACAGGAGATCCGCCCATGCTCACCGAACCCACCAGCCGACCTGCCCTTCCCGATGCTCCCGGACGAGCCATGGCACCGGACCTGGCCCGCGGACTGATGCTGTTGTTGATCGTCATCTCGAACACCGGATTCCATCTGTGGGGTGCGCGGCACGGCGAGAGCGGCTGGCATCCGATCGACGTGTCGCCAGTGGACGCGGTCGCCCAGTTCGTGATGATCACCGCCCTGGACTTCCGCGCCTATCCCCTCTTCGCGCTACTGGTCGGGTACGGGATCGCGCAGATGGCGCGACGTCGTCGTGCCACCGGCTCGACCGCCGGTCAGGTCCGGGTGCTACTGCTGCGTCGCGGGCTCGGGCTGCTCGTGATCGGGTTCGTCCACGCTGCCTTGTTGCTGGCCGGCGACATCCTCGGTGTCTACGCGATCGCCGGCACCGTGCTTGGATTGATCTTCCTGAATCGACGAGCGCCCACCAAGCTGGTCGCCGCCCTCGCCTTCTTCACACTGCTGACGCTGACCTCTGTGCTGAGCATCACCGAGGCCCTGGCGGGTCGGTTCCCACCCCCCGCCGTGCCATCGGTCGTCCTGTACGCCACCGGTGAAACGAGCTGGCTCGCCTCGATCCCCCTCCGGCTCGAGACCTGGGCGGGGGTGACCATCGGCGGGGCCCTGCTCGGTCTCAGCTTCTTCGTGGCGATCCTGCTGGGATTCTGGGCTGCCGAGAGGGGCGTCCTCGACCGTCCCGGAGATCATCTCCGCCTCCTGCGTGTCGTCGCCGGCGCGGGCATCACCATCGGCTGGCTCGGTGGGCTGCCGAGCGCACTGGCCCAGGGCGGATTGATCGAGGTCCCGCCGGGCTGGATGATCGAACTCGGACCGCTGTTCAGCCTGCAGTCCGTCACCGGGCTCCCCGCCGGACTGGGGTATGCCGCCGCGTTCGCGCTGCTGGCGCATCGACTGTCCACCGGCACGCACCCTGCTTGGGTCGACACCTGCACGGCCACACTCGTCTCGACGGGCCGCCGGTCGTTGACCTGCTATGTCGGGATGTCGGTGCTCTTCGCCCCCGTCCTGGCTGCCTGGGGGCTGGGACTTGGTGATCAACTCGGCAGCGCCAGTGCCGTCCTGTTCGCCATCGCGGTGTGGTTGATCATGGTTTGCGTCTGTGCCGCCCTGGCACGAGCCGGTCGCCAAGGACCCGCCGAAGCGCTGCTGCGCAGGATCACGTACGGCCCAGACGGTGCAGCCCCGATGCGACGGTGGACTGTGTGAGGATGGCCGCTGAGGCGAACAACAGCCCGAAGGACTGAGATGGCCAAGCAGTTTCCCAAGCTCACTGATCGGCATCGATCGTTCATTGATCAACAGCATATGTACTTCGTGGCCACCGCCGCACGGGGCGGACGCATCAACATGTCACCCAAGGGACTGGACTCGCTGCGGGTCCTGTCGGAGAACCGGGTCGTGTGGCTGAACGGAACCGGCAGCGGCAACGAGACCGCCGCGCATCTGTTGGACACCCCGCGGATGACGGTGATGTTCTGCTCCTTCGTCCGGGAGCCGTTGATCTTGAGGCTGTACGGGAGCGCGCGAGCCGTGCATGCCGCCGACGCCGACTGGGACGACCTGATCATGCTCTTCCCGCCGATGCTCGGGGCTCGCAACATCTTCGTCCTCGACATCGACCTGCTGCAGACCTCCTGCGGGTACGGAGTCCCCACCATGGAGTTCACCGGCCAGCGCGAGATGATGCACACCTGGGCAGCCAAGAAGGGCGATGAGGGTCTCGCGACCTACCACCGGGAGCGAAACGCCACCAGCATCGACGGGTTCCCGACCGGGCTCCCCGACGCCTGAGTCGACGTCAGCCTCGCGGACGCCACGAGGACTCCCCCGCCAGCACACCCAGATAGCCGTCCGGGTCCCGGAATCAGATCTCGGGTTGTTGTGCGTTCGGGTTCAGTTCGGCCTCGCGGACGATCGTGGCCCCCGTACGACGAAGGCGCTCGACCGCGCCGTCGAAATCGGCCACCTCGAACCACAGCAGCACCCCGTTGCCGCGAGGGACTCCCGCCTCGGCCAACGGACCATGATGATCATCGGTACCGGCGTGATGGAGCTGCAACAGGATCTCTCCCTCGGCCACGATCTGTTCGTACGCCTCACCGCCATGTCCCGACTCGGCGCCGAGCACCGCGCACCAGAACGCGCCGGACGCCGCGACGTCGGCAACGGTGATCAGTGGTTGCGATCAGTGCTTCATGGACACCATGGTCGCATCCTCCCACTGGACCGCCTTGGATGAATCGGCGCCTCATCCTCGGCCGAGCTCCAGCAACAGCATTCTGCTTCGTTTGCTGAGATTGAGTATCCACTTTACGACGGCCGCGTGCGATCCTTGAATGCAACCTTCGAAGACTTTCCCGTGGGAAAGGTAGACTAGGGGCATGGTAAACAAACCGAATCTCAACATGCTGCTCGACGATTTTCAGGACTCCGTTGATGGAGTCCTCGGCCACTGGTGGACACTCCATGAACTCGTTCCCAAGGACCTTCCGGCCCGACGGAAGATCTCTGAAGATTGTCTCGTTAGTCTGATGCAACTCTGGGAAACATTCCGCTCCGACTGGCAAGTCTACTCCGTGACTAGAGACTCGCGAAGGTTCGTTCAACATCTCGAAGGGAAGCTGCAGCTTGAGGCAGCTCGAGGAATTTCTCGTGTGCCCGGCGCAAGCGTCACCGTGCACTCGGGGCTCGGTGACCACCCCACAACGCAGGAGATTCGCAGCATTCTCGATGCCAAGGGGCGGAACGTCACCTACTCCGACCGAGATGAGCACGACCGTGCCGCACGCCAACAACTGGCTGACAGGCAACTGCGCAAGGCGATCTCATTGACCGACGATGACTGGCGTCTACTGAACCTCACCAAGGCCTGTCGCAACGTGATCGCGCATCGCTCGAAGTATTCCCTTAGGGAGTTCAACACGGCCATCCACTCCATCCGGGAATCATCACTTGCCAGCGATGCTCACCTTGGGCGCCGAGAGACGAGTGTCAGGATGACGGGTGTCGGTACCTACTTGTACGGCAGTGTGAATCTCCCGACCATGGGTCAAGCCCGGGTCAAGCACATGGGGGAACGCCTCCAGGGCATCGGGGAGAAGCTTCGTTGAGCTCGGCGCCCGGTTCACGAGTCCGGAACGGCGCTCCCCAGGCACGATTTGCAGCGGATGTCGCACATCGAGTGGACGGTGGTCGCTGAATCGGTCGTACGCCATAGGCATCCGGGCGGCCGCCGCCCTCGGGCACCACAAGCACGGCAGTCAGGCTCTGGTGTGGTGCCGACGCGATCCGGACCGTGCCGGCGTCGAGCCATTCGGCGGCCGGGCCCCCGACGGTCCGGGTGTCTGTGGCCCCCACAGTGGCCTGGCCCTCGGCCACGATCAGCACGCCACCGCGGTCGAGGGGGATCGGGCCCGTGGTGGTGCCCGGCGCGAGATCGATGCGATAGGTCGTCGCGCGCTGGTCGGCATGCTCGACGGCGAGCCCGCTCAGGGACCGAATGGTGGAGCTCCGTACGGCCCGATCGCGCAGTTCGACACCGATCATCCGCACCGGTCCCGCATTGCGGGGATGGGCCCGCACCTGGTGGATCAACGGATGCATGGCATGCGGTTGGATGATCAGGGTCCCGCACGGCATCTGCAACCAGCCGGTGAGCAGGCGGCGCGCGAGCAAGATCAACTGACGTGACCGGGTGATGGAACGACCCAGACGTGTGTGTGGATGTTGGCGACCGGGTTCATCGGATCGGAACCGGCCGCCGGACACGGTCACGTAGCGGGTGTCGATCGAATGGTGGTGCAGCTGGGTCGCGGTGCCGGCCGGGATCCGGGCCTCGTACACCCGGACCAGATCATTGCGAAACTTTTCGACGTGATGTGGTTCATCGTCGACCTCGACCCAGGACCGGTCGGTGCTCATGCCCGCGCTCCGGCCTGCTCGGAGTTGACCTGATCGGCATCGAGCAGTCCGACCTCCTGCAGCCAGGCGACCGTGTCAGTGATCTGTTCGGTCAGCGGGGTGTGCCTGAGTCCGAGTGTGCTGCGGGCGGGGGCGTCATCAACCAGCAGGTCCCCCACCGCCCGTCGATACTTGGCGAGGCTGAGTTCGGGCTCGGATCTGCTGATGGCCGCCTTGACCGACGAGGCAACCATCAGCATTGCCAGCACGATCCGAGGAGTCGGTCTGGCGGAGCGCTCGATTCCCAGAGTGGCCGCAATCTCAGCCACGACCTCTGCGAAGGACGCCTCCACCCCGCCGATGATCATGTTCGTACCCGGTTCGCCGGCATCGGCAGCCGCCAGGTGAGCGGCGACGATGTCATGGACCCAGACCCAGGTGGCCGTACCAGGCGGGACGACCCGCAGCGTGCCACGGGAGATCGGCATGATCAACTGCTTCGACCAGTTCGTGGCGTCGCCGGCACCGAGGATGTTGACCGGGTTGAGGATGATCGCATTCAACCCCCGTTCGGCACACGCGTCCTTGATCACTCTCTCGGCCGCGAGCTTGCTCCGCCCGTAGTTGTCACCCCGCTCCGGCGCGTTGGACGGTGTGTCCGCACCGAGCCGCACCCCGGGTTGGTAACCGTAGGCGGAGATGGACGAGGTGAAGACGAGGCGCCTGGCGCCGCTCGCCAGCGCTGCGTCAACAAGGTTGGCGGTGCCATCGACGTTGTCGGCGAACTGAGCGTCGCGGTTCCGGCTCCAGGTGCTGGTGTTCCCGGCGACATGGAAGACGGTGTCGACGCCGCCTGGCAGCGCGGCCAGCGTCCAATCGCGGTCAGTCAGGTCTCCCAGCCCGACACTGACCTCGCTCGGCAGGAGGTCGTACCGGTCTGATGGGCGGCAGAAGGCGACCACCTGCCAATCGTTGGTCAACAGTGCGTCGACCAGGTGCCGGCCGAGGAATCCGGCCGCCCCGGTGACGACAGCCAATCGCTTTCTGATGGTTTCCATACCGAAGAGTATTGAATACCCGGTGGTATCCTGTCAAACGTGACTCAGCACAGCCGAACACGCCCCACCCGCCTCCAGGTTCAGGAACGCATCCTGGCGGCCGCTCTTGAGGTCTTTGCCGACAACGGCTTCGATCGGGCCTCGATCGACGACATCGCCCGCGCCGCCGACTTCACCAAGGGTGCGGTGTACTCCAACTTCGCGAGCAAGGACGAGCTCTTCCTCGCCCTGATGGATGATCAGGTCCACCGTCGCGTCCAGGCTGCCGAGCAGGCAGCGCTCGAGCCCGGGTCAGGTTCGGCCGCGGAGGTCATCGCAGCCGTGATGAGCTCCATGACAGCCGATCAACCCCACTGGCACCGGCTGTTCCTCGAGTACTGGGCCCGCGCGCTCCGCCAACCCGTCCTCCACGAACGATTCCTGCAGCACCGCCGCCAGCTGCGTACCGCGATCACCGACGCGCTGAGCCGCCTCCACCCTGACAACGGACGCCGGCACGACGGCGACGGACTCAGCGATGACGACCTGGGCACAACGATCCTGGCCCTGTCCAACGGCTTCGCCATCGAGACTCTTGCTGACCCCGACCAGGTGGACCCGACGAGTCTGGGACGCGTGCTCGCGCGATTGATGCGATAGATCCAGTTGGGCTTGCCCTCCGAGGCTGCCTGGCAGGTGCTGACCACCTCGAGGTCCTGAGTGGCTAGCCGTGTACTGCCTGGTTGATCGTGTCGACGATCCCACGAGGGTCGTCTGCGGAGATGATCAGGCGAGTGAAGTGCTCGCTGCTGTCGAGCTCGATCACCACGGTGCGGTCGGAGCCGGACACGTTCCAGAACTGGCGTTCTCCCTCGGCGTGAAAGGTGCCCGCCAACTTGCCCGGAAGGCGCAGGCCAGGCCCGCGCCACCCCTTGGGTTCGTGCTCCATGCCCGGGTCGAAGGTTGCGCCCTTCACGTGTGCCAGCGGGATCTCCAGGCGATTCCGGAAGGACCACAGTTTGTCGAGTCCCCGCGGTTCCACAGTGAGGGTGCTGTCGCTGAGGGTGATGGTGTTCTCCTGCATGACGGTCTCCTGTCGTGATGGTTGGTCAGAGCGCGGGCAGTCCGGCCCGACGGATCAAACGATTCCCGAGGTCCTGAGCGGGGATCTGTGCGGCATCGAGCGCGCCCCCCACGACCCGACGAACGGCCGCGTCGGACGGGGCCAGCTCGAGCAGCGCGACCAAGGTCAGGTCGAGACGATCCTGCGGCGGTCCGCCGTGTCCCCTCGCCGCTTGGTCGCTCAGGGCCGCGAGGTCCTGGTCCAGTGCGCGGCGGAACAAGCCGTACTTGCTGCCGAAGACGCCGTACAGGCTGGCCCGGTGCACGCCGGTGGCGGTGACCAGATCGTCGACCGAGGTTGCCTCGTACCCTTGTCGGCGAAACAGTGCGGCAGCCGTTGTCACCGCCTCGTCCTCATCGAAGGTGCGTCGCCGTCCCATGAAACAAGAATAGTCGTTCTAGAACGGTCGATCAAGTATCTCGCGGAGACACGTAAAGACCCGGACGTTCCCGCGGGAACGTCCGGGTCTGCAGAAGAGCAATGGGCCGGGGCTCAGTCCTCGGCGAGGGTGACCTCGAAGCCGCCGAGCATGGTGGCGGAGAGGTTGTAGAGGAAGGCACCCAAGGTGGCGAGCGCGGTGAAGATGATCACGTCGATACAGGCCAGCAGTGCCGTGAAGGCCATCACGCGCTGCCAGTTGAGGTAGGCCGCCACCGAGAACGGCGTGTCATCCCCCGGCTGGCTGACGACATCCTTGACCACCTGGTCGACCTGATCGAAGAGGCCCGAGCTCTCCACCACCGTCCAGACAACACCGACGGCGACGCAGGCCATGATCCCGCCGGCAATGGAGAACAGGAAGAACGTCTTCATCACCGACCACGGGTCGACCCGCGCCAGCCGCAGCCGTGCCCGCCTGGTACGCCGCGGCGAACGTCCGGCATCACTGGTCAACCGCTCCCGGGTGGAAGCGACCGGGCTGGTCCCCGAGCCCGCCGCACTGGAAGCGCTTGCGCCACTGGCCCGGTTGGGCGTACTGCTCCGGTTGGGAGTCGTGACGTCCGCACCACCGCGTGGCTGCGTGGTGGTCTCCGGCGACCCCGTACGAGACGAGACGGCAGCCCCGCCGACGGCACCAGCAGCCGCCCCGGCCGCTGCCGCGGCGCCGGTTCGTTCGCCCCGGTTCGCCGAGTCGGCGGACGGTTGATCGCTCACCCGGGGCTGGGGGCGGGTAGGTGCGTCGTCGTCGAGCGACTGACCGGCCTCCGGGGCACGGCCCTGAGCGGTCGCCTTGGCCTCGTCGGCTCGCACCTGCTGGGCGCGCATCTTCTCCGGCGGCGGTGGCAGCCGCTTCATGATGCGTTCAGCCAAGGTCGGCGGGTTGCCCGATGGTGAGCTGGCGGCGGTGCCGGACTGTCCAGCGCCCGACTGCGGTGCCGACGCATTGGACTTCTGGGCATTGGATGCCGGGGTATTGAGGGTGCGAGCGCTGGGCAGTTGCGCGTCCATCGGCCGCCCCTGCACCGCCGACCCCTGATTCGCTGGCGAGCGAACCGTCTGATCCGGCTTCTGTTGGGCCGAGCCGGAGGGGCGCCGCTTGCCCTTGCCCTTCTGACGCAATCCACCGCCTGAGGTGTTCGAGCCAGGAGAAGCCGTCGGCGGCTTGCTGGCCTGGCTCTGCGCGGTCGCGCGCGGCTGGACCGGTGACGCCGGCTGCTCCTCACGGTCACGGCTGAGCGCCGACGGTGACGCGGGCGCGACGGCCCCCGAGCCACCGTTGGTCGCACTGCGCTGCGCACGAGCGTTGGTGGACGGACCCGAGGAGGTCCGGTCGCCAGACGCTGACGCACCGTCCACAGTCGTCGGCGCACCGTCGGAGCCGTAGAAGTCACGGCCGGGGCGGATGAGGGTGTCCTCCTCATCCACGGCGGGGCGATCAGCCCCGGGGCGGCGCTCACTCACTGCTGTCCTCCTCTGCCGCGGGGGAATCGTCGACGTCTTCGACGGACGCGGCTGTGTCGGTGTCGGTGTCGACGATACCCGCGTCATCGGCCTGCGGCACGTCAGCCGCGTCGGGGACAACCCCGGAATTCTCCTCGGCCGTGCCCGGTGCCCGGTCCGAGCCGACCCCCGAACCGGCTTCGGTGCCGGTCTCGGCAGCCTCCTCGGCGACCGACATCTCCTCCTCGGTGGCCTCGGGGTTGATGGCAATCGCGACCACGGAGTCGTCACCCTTCACCCCGACGAACTTCACGCCCATCGTGTCGCGGCCCTTGACCGCGACCTCGCTGACATCGCTGCGCGTGATCTGGCCACTGGCCTTGATGGCAATCACCTGGTCGTGCTC
>JAKDKP010000606.1 GCA_030453285.1 Propionibacteriales bacterium | reverse complement strand
TCTGGGGCACGACCGTCGGGCGCGCCCCCCCGCCTCCAGCGTCGAGGGCCACCCCGGTCTCGGTGGCGCGGACAATCTCCACGCTGTGCTCGACGAAGGGTTGCAGACGCTGCCGATCGACGGTGGGCGTCACCACCATCGGGTCGATGTCGCTGACCCCGGCAAACCGGACCAACGCCAGAGCTCCCAGACTGTCTGGTCCGGCCAACACGACGGTGCGACCACCGGCGGCGACTTCTGCTTCCGAGACCGCCGCGGCAGCAGGATGGTGTTGGCACAGCCCGGCACCGGCCGACACCCCATCCGGACCGATCACGGCTACATCGGTGTGCAACTTGGCCAGCTCGGCCAAGGCCCAATCCCCTTCCTGGGCATGTGTCTGGGGACTCACCGTGCCGCCAATGTTGTAGACCGACAGGTGCGGCACCCGAGACAGCACCACCGCCGCGTCGAGAGAATTGGTGACGAAGGTGAGCCCGGGTTCGGTCGGCGGGTCTGCCGCAACGGCGCGGGCGACGGCGGTGGTCAACCGGCCCGAACCAAGTAGAACGCTGCCGGCACGGGGAAGGAGGCGCCACACGTGGGCCCCGAGGGCGGCATCGTCGTCACTCAGGGCAGGATCAGCGGCTGCCATCGGCCGCGGTGCAGCCGGGATGGCACCTCCGTGCACGCGTTGAAGTTTGCCTGCCTCCTCCAACGCACGCAGGTCTCGCCGTACGGTCTCCAGTGCCACGTCGAGTCGGTTGGCGACCTCGGACACCTCTATCCGGCCCTCCTCGTCCAGCCACCGCACGATCGCCTGCCACCGACCGTGGGCTTGACGCTGCTTCGAGGTCATCGCATCCACCCGGCCACGTCTGCCCGGCCTCAGATCAACGTGATCGACGAGTCCAGCCCGGGTCGGATCTGCAGCTTGCGACCTTCGCCCCTGCGGAACATCTCCAGCGCCTGACCGTAGTCGGCGAGGCTGAAGGCGTGCGAGACCATCGCCTCGGCCTTCAGCACGCCGGCCGAGAACATCTCCACTGCACGGGCGTACGAGTTCAGCACCGCCATCGACCCGACGATGTGGATCTCGTCGTTGTAGACCCGGAACGGCGAGAAGGTTGCCTTCGCGTCGGTGGGGGCGACGCCGAACTGCTGGAAGGTGCCACCACGGCGTACGCGCTTCAGTCCATCCTCGATCGCCGGCACCGCTCCGGTGGCATCGATCACGACGTCCCACCCGCCCTTGCGGGCAACGGAATCGGCGGCCTCGGTCACAGCCTCGACGCCGACCTCGGTGGCCACCTCGAGGCGCTTCGGATTGGTGTCGACGACGGTGACCGAGGCGGCCCCGGCGCGAGGGGCGAGTTGGGCCATCATCAGACCCATCGTTCCCGCGCCATAGATCAGATAGTGCTCCCCCATCCGACGCGGCAGCAGGTCGTAGCCGCGGATCGCGCAGGACAGCGGCTCGATCAACGCGGCCAGACCAAGATCAACATGGTCGGGCAGGTGGTGGACGTTCTTGATCGGCGCCACCATGAGTTCAGCGACCGAACCGTTGTCGCGCGCCACCCCGGCGCCGTTCCAGAACTCGCACAGATTGGGTTTGCCGGAGGTGCAGAAGCTGCACTCCCCGCAGGTCAGCGTCGGGTCGACCGAGACCCGGTCACCGGGGGCGAAGGCGTCGATCTCCGATCCGACCTCGTGCACCACCGCCGACGTCTCATGGCCGGGGATGATCGGGAACACCGTCGGTTCGAACTCACCGTCCAGCACGTGCACGTCGGTGCCGCAGATGCCGACCGCCTCCACCTTGACCACGATCTCGCGCGGGCCGGGCTTCGGCTCGGGCACGTCGGTGAGGGAGAACTCCCCCGGTCCGGAAAAGACGATCGCCTTCACTTCACTGCTCCCATCGCCAGGCCTCGTACGAGGCGCTTCTGTGCAAACCACCCGGCAATGATCACCGGGACCACCGCGACCGTCGAGGCCGCGGAGAGGACGGCGAGGAATTGCCCGCGTCCATCGACAAAGCTACCGAGGAACGGTGGCGTGGTGCGTGCCACCGTCGCGGTCAACAGGTTGCCGAGGAAGTATTCGTTCCAGGCGAAGATGAAGCAGATCAAGGCGGAAGCCGCCACACCCGGTGCGACGATGGGCAACGAGACCTGCCACAGCTCGCGGGTGTAGCTGGCGCCGTCGATCTGGGCTGCCTCGACGACCTCGCGCGGCACCTCATCGAAGAAGGACCGCATCATCCAGATCGCCAGCGGCATGTTGATGCCGATGTAGAGCACACC
>JAKDKP010000605.1 GCA_030453285.1 Propionibacteriales bacterium | reverse complement strand
ACACTGGTCTCGATCGGTCGACTGCCGGCCGACAGGTCCTGCAACCCCGTGCTCAGCCGCGGATCGGTGTCGGCGGTCCCGTGGGCCAGCATCAACTCCGAGTCCGGTACGGGGATCCGGTGCAGCACCAGGCCACGGTCGGCGGCCCGGCGGACGGCCTTGTCGATCTTGCCATGGTGACCGGGCTCGGCCACCTGCACCCAGCAGGGCACCCCGGCCAACGGATCCCCATCACTCGACACGAGGGCCGCCACCGTGGAGAGGTTGGGCTTGTGCCGCAACCGCGTGGCACGCACCGGGTGGCCGACCAGCCCGGACAGGCGATGGGCATCCAGCAACAGGTCTGCGGTCCGCCGACTGGTCACCGACGGCGCGACGTGTGCGGCGGTCATCGGGCACCCACCGTCATGGTGTCGGGGAGCACGCCGTCGCTGGGACCGTCCCACCCGACGGCACCGTTCTCCAGCCAGACGATGCGGTCGCAGGCGCGTGCGGTGGCCTCGTCATGGGTGATCACGATGGTGGTCCTGCCCCGGGTGAGATCCTCAAGCGCGGCCCGTACGGCGGCCGCGTTCTCGGCGTCCAGACCGGTCGTCGCCTCATCGAGGATCACCACCTTGGCATCGCGGAGCAGGGCCCGGGCGATGGCGATCCGCTGGCGCTGACCACCCGACAAGGTGCCGCCTCGCTCACCGACGACGGTGTCGTACCCCTCCGGAAGCCGACGGATGAACTCATGTGCCTTGGCTCGCCGTGCCGCCTGTCGGACCTGGCTGTCGGTCGCCGCCGGGCGCCCGTGTCGGATGTTGTCGGCGATCGTGCCGGTGAACAGCACCGACTCCTGCAGCACCACCGCGACCTGTGACCGCAGCTCTTCCAGATCTAGCCGGCGGACGTCCACCCCGTCGATCCGCACCGTCCCTGACGACGGGTCCATCATCCGCAGCAGCAGTGAGGTGGCCGTCGACTTGCCTGCGCCCGACGGCCCGACCAGGGCCACTCGCTGACCGGCCGGGATGTGCAGGTCGAGGTCACGCAGCACCGGCACCGGGGTGCCGTGGTCGGCGTACACATGATCAAGATCAACAACTCCGCGCATGATCGGCAGGGGTCGGGGCACGGGTGGTGAGGTGATGTCCTGTTCGGTGTCGAGGACGTCGGCGACCCGTTCACCCGAGGCCGATGCGCGCGCGATCCGGCCGGTGTACTTGGCCATGTCGCGCAGCGGCTTCATCGCCGTCTTCAGGTAGGTCAGGAAGATCACCAGGTCGCCCGGGGTCATCGCAGCCTCGACGACCCGGAGCCCACCCAGCAGCAGGACCGTTGCGGTCGCGACCCCGACCAGCACGTCAGTGCGTCGCTCCAGACCGGCGGCCAGCCGGCGTGCCTGCACACCGTCAGTCAACGATTGCTCGTTGCGCCGGCCGAACTGCTTCTCCAGATCAGCCTCCAGCCCGTACGCCTGGACGACGGTGATCCCACCCAGGGCCTCCTGGGCCAGGTTGGCCATGTCGCCTTCACTGCGGCGGGTCCGGCGCGATGCCCGTGTGATCTTGCCAGTGCTGGTGCGCGACATCAGCCAGAACACGGCGGCGGCGGCCACCACGACGACGGCCATCAATGGGTCGAGCCACATCATCACACCGAACATGGCGAGCAGGGTGAAGACGTTGACCAGCAACGGCATGCCGGCCGACACCGCAACCTCCTGCAACTTGCCGACATCGCCGACGAGTCGTTGGACGAGATCCCCCGAGCGTGCCGTGGAGTGATAGCGACGCGACAGGCGGCTGACGTGGCCGAACACCTGCTGACGCAGGGCGGTGGCGATCTGGGAACCACCCAAGGCGAAGCCGACGGTGGCCAGATAGTTGCACAGGGCCCGGAGCCCGACGATCAGCACCGTTGCGCCCGCGCAGGCAAGAAACAGCTCGAGACCCGCCTTGGGCCCAGGGGAGCCCAGGTCGGCGCCCAGGGAACGGGTGACGGCGTCCACGACGAACTTCACCGGCCAGGGCTCGAGCACCCGGAAGATCACCTCGAGGATCAACGCCAGGCTTCCGCCGGCCAGCAATCGCCGACGACCGGGCAGGTGAGGTCGCACCATGTGCAGGGTTCTGCGCAGTGGCGACCGCGGTCCCTTAACGGTGCTCACGCCGACCGCCGGGTGGTGTTGATCATGGTCAGCGGAGCAAGGATGTGATCAAGGACAGCAGGCCAGGTGTGCTGCCGCTCCATCAGGGCGCGACCGGCCAATCCCATCCGGCGAGCCCCGATCGGGTCGGCGACC
>JAKDKP010000604.1 GCA_030453285.1 Propionibacteriales bacterium | reverse complement strand
ATCGAGCCGACCAGCCACCACCGCGGGGGTGGGTGATCTGGACCCGCTCCAGGTCCTGCGCGCAGTCTCGGACAGCACGTTCGCCAAGACGCGCGCCGAAGCCGACTTCCTCGCCACCGCGGTCGCCTGGGCCGATCTGAACCCGACCACCACCGACAACCCCTTCGGCGCCGACTGGTGGGACGGGGAGCGTCTCGACATCGAGGCCCCCGACGTGACCGCCTCCGCGGTCGCCGAGTTCGCCGCCGCTGCCGGCGTGACCACAGCAGCCGGCAAGACCGTGTTGTACGAGGCACTTCTGCTGCGCCGGTGGATGCCGCGTACGTGGCAGATGGTCCAGCAGTGCCGCCTGCCAGCCTTCCGCGCCCGACAACTGATCGCCGCAGCCCACCACCTGGCTCCGGAGGCCCTGGCCTGGCTCGACGACCAGACCGCCACAGTCAACGGGCGCATCAGCCGGGCCATGATCGACAAGATGCTCACCCGCGCCGAAGTCGTCTTCGGGCAGTCGGCCGGCACCGATCCCGTGCCCGCTCCGTTCGTGCGCATTGATCATGGTGGGCTCTGCGACATCGGCACCGCCCACCTCGACGGACGACTGGAACTGCCCGATGCCCTTGATCTGGAGTCCGCGCTGCAAGCCTGCTCGGCCGATCGCATCGCGGATGGAGGCGCAGATGATCTTGGTGCGCGCCGCGCCATGGCGCTCGGCGATCTGGCACGTCACTGGCTGCGCCAGGACGTCCTTCCCGCCGTGATCGCCGGCGGTGACGCCGCACCGAGCATCGTCGCCAACTCCGAGATCGTTGTCAGTGCCGACATTGCACCCACCTCCGCCTCGGGGACCACCTCCGCCTCGGGGACCACCTCCGCCTCGGGGACCGAATCCGACAACGCGTTCGACGGTGAAGGAGAACTCGGACCGACCACCACGAGCAGGCTTCCGGCGCCACGGGTCACCCGTCCACGCGAGGTGACGTTGTACGTCCACCTCTCCGCTGCCGCCCTCACCACAGCGCCGGCCACCGGCCAGGCCCGGATCGCCGAGTGCGGCAGCACGGGCACTGTCGTCACCGCCGACCAGGTCCGGCAGTGGTGCGGCCGGCCCGACACCACGGTGATCATCAAGCCGGTGATCGACCTCAACACCGAACGCAGCCGCGACGGTCATGATCCCACCACGTTCCGGGAACAGACCGCCCTGCGCGACCAGACCTGCGTCTTCCCGTACTGCAGCCGGACTGCTCATCCGGTCCCGGTCCGCCGCCAGGCCGACGGCACGCTGCGCGACAGCACCGATGCCGACCACATCAACGCCTGGCGCACCGGCGACCCCACCACCACCGGGGGCCTGGCGCACCTGTGCCGACACCACCACCGGCTGAAGACCCATCACCGATGGCGCTACCGCTCCGTCGCCCCGGGCTGGTACGTCTGGACCAGCCCGCACCGGTTCCAATTCCTTCGCACCCCCGGCGGCACCATCGACCTCACCAGGCCACCTCGTCGCCGCACCGTGCCCGGATGGCTCGAACCCACACCACCCGAACCACCTCCCGACAACGACCCCGGTCCCTGAGCCGACATCGTCGGGCAAAGCCGGCACGCCTGTGACGGGCCGCTTCTCGGCCATGTCGGCAACCACTCCAGGTCGTCGTGACAATCGAGGTCGCTGGCGCCGAGCAGTCATTCGCACCTTCCCCCGCGGCTTCGCCATGCATCGGGTGAACGTTCGTTCCCCACGCAAACTGATCATGGCCATGCAAGGCACCATGCGGCACGGGTCGGCTCAAGATCCGACCCACGCCGAACCGTGCCATCCCTGGTCAGCGCGATGCCGAGTCGCGGCGCCCGACCAGCGGTGACCCGCACGGTCCGTCGGTCACCGCACCTTGTCCCGTACGGCATTGAGTTCGGCCGGACGTGCCCCGGCAGCCAGCAGGAACTCGGCGACATCGGTCGCCTCCAGGAACGCGGCCAGTGCCTCAAGGCGCGGGCGCAAGCGGTTCTCCAGCGCGGTCTCGTCACGATGAGGTTCGTGCGCGACGGGGTAATCGACCAGGGAGTCGTTGAAGCCACGGACGCCGGCGGCATAGCCATCGAGGATCACCGTCTGCGGAGCCTCGGCCAGCGTCAGCAGCAGGGCAGAGATCAGACCGGTTCGATCTCGTCCGACTCCGCAATGCACCACCACACCACCGTCGGCCTGCCCGATCGCAACGACAGCCCGGCACACGAGTTCCGGGAAGAGACGCAGGTTGTGCGGGTAGTACGCCGGGTGGTCCAGGATCGTGCGGC
>JAKDKP010000603.1 GCA_030453285.1 Propionibacteriales bacterium | reverse complement strand
GACGCGCCAAACGATCTGCGGTCTGGTGGCCAAAGGCTGTTACACCCATTTCGGCACCAAGTCGATCTACTACACCCAAGGGACAGGTGCCCACGTCGTGGCCGGAAGGATCCGCGGCCGGTGGCAGGAGATGGGATGGGAGAAGTCCCGTCTGGGGTACCCGACGAGTAGCGAGCGGTGTGGGCTCATCCGGGGTGGCTGCTTCAGCAACTTCCAGAACGGAAAGATCCATTGGTCACCCAAGAGTGGTGCCTGGCCCACGTGGGGCGCCATCCAGAACGCTTGGGCGAAGGATCAGTACGAGCGGGGCAAACTGGGTTATCCGACCTCGATGGAACGACACTCGGGGCGGGGTGCGCCGGAAAATCATCGGATCCAGAACTTCGAGTACGGATTCTTGTACTGGGATGGCAAGAACGTCACCGGTGAATGGACCGATCCAGGATGTCCGAGTTGCCGTGTGGAGCGGCGAGTGATGCCCCGGTGAAGGATGACGATGAGCCACTCAGTCCAGTCGTGTCGATGATGCTGAGGAACCTCCCCGCTCTTGAGCCCAGGTCGCTGGACTGCCTGGAGCGGACGATCTGGAGATTTGCCGGCCACGGTGGCCTGCGGACCCGCTCGCTGGTGGCAAGTTGGACGGTGGATCCACGGCGGATCGCGGTAGTGCTACGAGAACCTGATGGACACTGTCTGGGCTACCTCAGTCCGCCTGCTGACGACACCGGTGCCGATATCGGATTCGCCGAGGAATTGCTCCACCTTGAGGCGTCGATGTGCTCCATCGAGCGGGCCGGCATCCAATGGAATGACGATCCCACCGCCCTGGTGCTTCCGTGGGCCGCAAACGTCTGGCGCCCCGAATCCCCGCTGACGTTCCCAGACCAGGTCGTCCTGCCGTGGCGGCCGGTTCCGACTCTGTCGAACGACACCATGATGCGGCGGATCCAGCAGATCGAGAGCCAGTGGCTGTCCGAGACGACGATGGCGCACGCGATCCTGTCCCCGGTGCGGCGGTCCGAGGGCAACGTTCGCGTCGTCGCAGCTTGGGCCATCTCGGCCGACATGTGGTTCATCCTGCGGGCACGACGATACCGGCCGCAGAGCACGGGCGTTCCTGGCGAGCCACCCGAAATGCCGCCGGGATTGGCGGACCACATCTGGCCCGATCAGCGGTATCTGCTGCATGCCACCCCATGGGAGCCGATGGACCCCCAACTTCCGTCTCAGGGCTACCGTGTGTTTGACCGCTCCTGGATTGCCACATTGAACGATCCCTACGAGGAGTACAAGAGCGATCATTACGGTCTCGTCGTGGGAAGCAGCGGTCCTTCGGTGCCTGTCGAAGGCTTCTATGGCCTGGACGAGCCGTGGCTGCCGCCGGTGAATCGGCCATTCCTGGCGGCCGTACGGCAAGCCATCGCCATTCCGCCGTCGCATCACTGAACGGCGCGCAGTCCTCCGCCCGACGCGGATCGCTCCGCTGACCGAAGCCGTCCTTGGTCCCGAAGGGAACGAGCAGAGTCGAAACCGTCCCGATCGGACTTGCTCCATTGTTTCGCGGGCTAAAGGCCGTCGCCGGACCCTCTTCACTGATGAACGACTCCGGCCCACCAGGTGACGTTGGGGGTCACACCGGTGGGCCGGAGTCGAGGAGGGGCGTCGCTGAGGATCTGTAGCTGGGGGTCAGGCAGCCAGTGCGGCCAGAGCTGCTTCGGTGTCGCGCATCTTGGAGATGGCGTGGCGCTCGATCTGACGGACCCGCTCGGCGGTGATGCCCCAGACTGCACCGATGTCGGCGAGCTTGGCCTGGCGACCGTCGAGCAGGCCATAGCGCCGTCGTACGACATCGGCAGACCGATCGTCCAGGGCCGACAACATGCCTTCCAGCCGGGCGCGTTCCTCGGCGTCCAGCACGACCTCGTCGGGGCCGGGAGTGGGCTCGCGGGCAATCAGGTCACCCAGGGCGGTGTCGCCGTCCTCCTCGACCGGGGCGTCCAGGCTGAGGTGGTCGCGGCCGTACCGGATCAGGTCGACGACCTTCTCCGGATCGAGCTCCATCTCGGCGGCGATCTCTTCGATCTCGGGGTCGCGACCCAGCCGGCGCTCCAAGGTGCGACGGACCGCTCCGACCTGGTTCACCTGCTCGGCGACGTGCACGGGCAGCCGGACGATCCGACCCTGCTGGGCGATGCCGCGGGTGATCGACTGACGGACCCACCAGGTGGCGTAGGTGGAGAACTTGAAACCCTTGGCGTAGTCGAACTTCTCGCCCGCACGGATCAGTCGGGTGTTGCC
>JAKDKP010000038.1 GCA_030453285.1 Propionibacteriales bacterium | reverse complement strand
GTGATGGTGGTGACGGCGAAAGACGTCGGCCACATGTCCCCGTCGTCGAGCGCGGCGGGCGTCTCGAAACCGAGGGTGCCGTACCTGACCTTGAACTTCGAAGCAGGCTGGAAGAAGATCAACGTCTTGCCGTCTTTGGCGTACGCCGGCATGCCGTAGTACGTCTTCGGCTGCAGCTCGGGTGCGGTGTCGGTGATGATCTCGTGGATCCGCTGTGCGAGCGCCTGGTCATCGGCGGGCAACTCGGCGATCTTCTCCTGCAGTGCCTCCAGCGGATCCTGCTTCTTGCCCTTGGTACGGCGGGTCTCCTTGGCGCGATCCTTCATGGCCGCCTTCTCGGCCGCACTGAATCCGCTCTGTTCGTCCTCGGTTGTTGCCATCGTCTGGCCCCTCTCCGGCTCGTGGTCGCTGCTGATGACGATAGTCAGCCGCCACCACTGAGGCTTCTTGAATCCTGCTCAGGCGGAGCCCAGCGGCATCGGGCCTCGGCTCTGCCCACAGCAGAAGCCGCGCTGCCGAGGGTGGCCTGCGGCCTATCGTGGGGCCATGGGAGACGTTCTCGATCTTGATCCACGCCGCCGCAAACCGGCCGAGCCCGAACAACTGTGGCGAACGGTGCTCGGTGAGCAGGTCCGCCGCGCCCGTCACGAGCAGGACCGGACCCAGACCGAGACGGCCCTGCGGGCCGGCATCTCTCCGCAGTACCTCTCCGAGATCGAACGCGGAGTCAAGGACCCCTCCTCGGAGATCGTGGCCGCGGTGGCCGGCGCCCTCGACCTCACCGTACGAGAACTCACGCGTCGGGCTGTCCTGGCGATGCCGTACGACCGCCCGGCCGAGCCCCCGAACACCCGCGAGCCGGTCCGCTCGATGCGGTTCCGGTCGGGACCGATCACCGGTCCGGTGGCGCTCGCGGTCTGAGTGGCGCCCGCGGACGTGCGGCCGACTGCGGCCGCCGGACAGGACCGGTGGCCGCATCTCGATCATGGACCGACCAGGGGCCCCGGTTCGATCACCTGATCGGCCAGCCCGTAGGCGACGGCGGCCTCGGGGGTGAAGATCCGGTCGCGGTCGGTGTCGGCACGCAGTTGCTCGAGGCTCTGTCCGGTGTGTTCGGCGAGGATCTGCTCGGACTCCGCCCGGACCCGGATCACCTCGTCGGCGGCCAGGATCAGGTCCGGGATCGTGCCCTGGCCCTGCCCCGACGGCTGGTGCAGCAGGACGCGTGAGTGCGGCAGCAGGCTGCGCCGTCCCGGAGCGCCGGCGGCCAGCAGGATTGCCGAGGTCGAACAGGCCTGACCGACGCAGGTGGTCGCCACTGGCGCCTGCACGTGCCGCATCGTGTCGTACAACGCAAACATCGCCGTCACCGAGCCACCGGGGGAGTTGATGTAGAGGTTGATCTCTCGTTCGGAATTGATGGCGGTCAGGTGCAGCAGTTGGGCGATCAGCGCATTGGCCACGCCGTCGTCGAGTTCGGTGCCGAGATAGATGATGCGCTCCGAGAGCAGGTGGCTGTAGACGTCCATCACCCGCTCACCCCGGGGGTGGTCGGTAATGACGTTCGGGATCGTGTACGTGCTCATGCCCCTTCCTCCCCGCCGATGCGCCCACCCAGACCAAGCGAGTGGCGCAGTGCTGGCCGCAGCTGGGCGAAGTCGTCGACCACGGCGTCGATGAAACCGAACTCCCTCGCTTCCTCGGCGGTGTACCACCGGTCCCGTTGGGAGTCGGCAATGACCCGCTCCAGCGGCTGGCCGGTGTGTTCGGCGACCAGGCGGAGGACGGTGTCGCGAGTGTGGCGCAGATTGTCGGCCTGCAGTTCGATGTCGACCGCGGTGCCGCCGATCCCGGCCGAACCCTGGTGCATCAGCACCATGCCGTGCGGCACCGCGTACCGCTTGCCCTTCGTGCCGGCCGAGAGCAGGAACTGACCGGCACTGCACGCGATGCCCAGGGCCAGGGTGGAGACGTCGTTGGGGATCAGCCGCATCGTGTCGGCGATGGCCAACATGGCCGGTACCGATCCGCCGGGGGAGTTGATCCAGAGGCTGATGTCACTGGTCGGGTCCTCGGTGGCGAGCAGCACGAGCTGGGCGCACAACCGGGTGCCGCCGTGATCGTCGAGCTCTCCGTCGAGGAGCAGGATGCGTCGATGGGCAAGGTCGGTGGTCAGCCGGTCGTCGTACCGGCTCGGTGTGTCAGTCATGATCACCACCCTTGTCGTACGAGGTCGTGCAGCCCAGAGCGTGCTGCCACCGGCAGAGCAGCCACGGGCAGTGCTGCCCAGGGCGGCAGCGTCGAATCTCGGGCAAGGTGGGCGAACAGTTGGTGAATCGAGGGAGAAACTATGGCGGAGGGCTGGTCAGATGGCCCACTTATGGGGGAAGTTGGACCTCGTTGTGTTGGCTGCGCGGTGCGTCCGCGCTCGCGCGAGGGGAACCGGAATGCACGTACCAAGATGGGTGAGAGGAGCGGCCGCCGTCGGCACGCTCAGCCTCACCCTGGGAATGTTGTCCACGACGCCTGCCCTGGCCGCCACCGTGACGATCGACCAGGTGCAGGGCACCGGCGACCGCAGCGACATGGTGAACGACGAGGTGACCCTGGAGGGCGTGTACGTGACCGCCAAGTACACCACGCCGTCGGGTGGCTTCCGTGGCTTCACCGTCCAGACCGCGGGCACCGGCGGCACCAGGTCGGCCGACGACACCGCCTCGGATGCGATCTTCGTGTTCGCGGACGGGCCGGAGTCGATCTACAGCGATCTCCAGATCGGCGACGCGATCAACGTCACCGGTGTCGTCGACGAGTACAGCGGCCTCACCGAGATCAAGATCAAGCAGGCCTCGGCGATCACCAAGGCCACCAATGCTGGTGACAAGCCCACCCCGGTGACCAATGCCTGGACCGACTTCGACTCCAACGAGAAGCGCGAGTCGGTCGAGTCCATGTTGTACGAGGGCACCACCGAGTTCGTTCTGGCCAACAACTACCCCCTCGGTCGGTACGGCGAGCTGGGCCTGGCGGTCGGCGAGGTGCCGATCCAGCCGACCGAAGTCGGCGCTCCCGGGTCGGACGAGGCCGCCGCACAGGCGAAGAAGAACGTCACGATCAGTGTTGGCCTCGACGACGGAACGAACCAGGGGTTCTTCCGTGACGCGTCCAAGGGATACGACGCCCGGACCCTGCCGTACCTCGAGGACGGAGTGCTTTCTGCGGTGGGGGACTAGGTGACCCTGTATGAGCCGGTTATCATCGACTACCGCAACAAGACGTGGAAGTTCGAGCCGACCACGCCGGCCACCCCGGGTAAGGAGCCCGTCACGATCACGGCACAGCCGAAGCCTGCGGTGCCCGACGTCGGCGGCGACTTCAGCATTGCCTCGTTCAACGTGTTGAACTTCTTCACCACCACCGGTGAGGGCCGCTCCGGCTGCAAGGGAGCCAATGAATCAAGCGACGGGTCGTTCAGCGTCACCAACGGCTGCGACGTTCGTGGCGCCTGGGATGCCGCCGACGTCCAGCGTCAGCAGGACAAGATCGTCGCCGCCATTAACAAGCTGGACGCCTCGGTCACCGGTCTGATGGAGATCGAGAACTCCGCCAAGCTCGGCGAGGACACCGATGAGGCACTCACGACATTGGTGGCTGCCCTCAACAAGGCCGCCGGTGAGACCAAGTGGGCCAAGGTCGCCTCGTCGGACCAGTTGCAGGCTGTCGCCGATCAGGACTTCATCACCAGTGCGCTGATCTATCAGCCCGCCAAGGTGGAGCTCAAGGGCAAGGCGTTCGCGTTGGGCGCCGAGGCCGGCAACGACGGTGCCTTCGCCAATGCCCGTACGCCGATCGCGGCCGCCTTCACCCCGAAGGCCGGCGGGGCCCCCACCCTGGTGTCGGTGAACCACTTCAAGTCCAAGGGCTCGGGTCCCTCGTCCGGTCCGAACGCCGACTCCGGTGACGGACAGGGAGCGTGGAACGCGGCCCGCGTGGAGCAGGCCAAGGCACTCACGGCATGGATTCCCGAGCTGCAGAAGACCACCGGCGCCGATGCGGTGGCCCTGATCGGTGACTTCAACTCCTACACCAAGGAAGATCCGATGGCGGCTCTCGCCGACGCCGGATACGAGAACGTCGCCGAGGACGGGGAGTACTCGTACAACTTCTCCGGTCTGGAAGGGTCCCTGGATCACGTGCTGCTGAACAAGGCCGCCAAGGCCCAGCTCACCGGTTCCGGACTGTGGGACATCAACGCCAGCCAGTCGCCGCTCTACGAGTACTCGCAGTACACCCAGAGCGCGACCGACTACTACACCGCCGACGAGTTCCGGTCCTCAGACCATGATCCCGTCGTCGTCGGGCTGAAGGCGGCCAAGGCCGACACCACCGACCTGACCCTGCTCAACTTCAACGACTTCCACGGACGGATCTCCAAGTCGCAGCCCGACACCGTCGCCTTCTTCGGCACCATCGAGGAAGAGCGGGCGAAGGCCGGCGAGGAGAACACCGCGCTGCTGGCCGCCGGTGACAGCATCGGCGGGACCTTGTTCGCCTCGTCCTCGCAGAAGGACGAGCCGACCATCGACGTGCTGAACGCCGCCGATCTTGACGCCTCGGCGGTGGGCAACCACGAGTTCGATGCCGGGTTTGCCGACCTGACAGGTCGGGTGGCCGACCGTGCCAACTGGGACTACCTGGGCGCCAACGTCTACAAGAAGGGCACCACCACCCCGGCCCTGCCCGAATACAAGATCATCGAGCGGGCAGGCAAGAAGATCGGCGTCGTCGGCGCGGTCACGTCCGAGACGAAGTCCCTGGTCACTCCGGCCGGCGTTGCCGAGCTCGACTTCGGCGATCCGGTGGACGCGGTCAACCGGGTCACCAAGCAGCTCACCGATGGCGACCAGGCCAACGGTGAGGCCGATGTGGTGGTTGCCGAATACCACGAGGGTGCGGTCGAGGGCGATCCGCCCAGCACGTTGGCTGCCGAGGTGGCCAAGGAGGGCTCGTTCGCCCGGATCGTCAACCAGACCGACCCGAAGGTGGCGGCGCTGTTCACCGGCCACACCCACAAGGCCTACGTCTGGGATGCGCCGGTGCCGAAGGCTGCCGGCAAGACTCGTCCGGTGTTGCAGACCGGTTCGTACGCGGGCCTGATCGGCAAGGTGGTGCTCACCCTCGACAACAAGACCGGTGAGGTCACCGCCTCCACGGCCGAGAACATCGAGGTCACCAAGACCCCGCAGGCCGATCTGGTCAAGAAGTACCCGCGGGCAGCCGAGATCAAGAAGATCGTCGACGCCGCCCTGGCCGAGGCCGACAAGCTCGGTGGTCAGAAGATCGGCGAAACTACCGGCCCGGTGACCCGGGCCTTCACCACCGGCTCGGACGGCAAGCCGGCCGAGGACCGTGCTGGCGAGTCGGCGATCAGCAATCTGGTCGCCAACATGATGCGGGACCAGACCTCGGATCCGAATCGGGGCGGCGCCACCATCGGCGTGCAGAATCCGGGCGGCAACCGAGCCGATCTTGACTCCGGTGACATCACCTTGGCCGAGGCGGCCGCAGTGCTGCCGTTCGCCAACACGTTGTACACCAGCACCCTGACCGGTGATCAGTTCAAGACGCTGCTCGAACAGCAGTGGCAGAGCAACGAGGACGGTTCGCCCTACACCGGCAGCCGGCCGTACCTGCAACTGGGCCTGTCGGACAACGTGAGCTACACCTACGATGCCGACAAGCCGTGGGGTCAGCGGATCACGTCGATCATGATCGACGGCAAGCCGTACGACCCGAAGGCGGACTACCGCGTGGCGACCGCAAGCTTCCTGGCCGCCGGTGGCGACAACTTCCACGTGTTCAAGAAGGGAACCAACACCAAGGATTCCGGACTGATCGACCTGGATGCCTGGGTGGAATACGTGAAGGCGAAGTCGCCGATCACTCCGGACTTCTCTCGGCGGGGGACGACAGTCAAGCCGTTGCCCACCGAGTTGACGGCCGGGAAGGCGACAGAACTGAAGGTCACGGGGTTGGACATGACCAGCACCGATGCGACCAAGGCGACCAAGCTGAACGCCACCCTTGAGGGTGTTGCTGCCCCGGCAGCCGTCCAGCGTCAAGCCGCCCCGGCCGCCGGACCCGCGATCGGCACCGCCGAGGTGACCGATGGGGGGACCACGATCACCGTGACCGTCCCGGCCGGTCAGGCCGGTGGTCCAGCGATCCTGACGCTCACCGCGGAGGGCAATGGCACCACCATCCGGATTCCGGTCACCGTCGTGCCGGTCAACGACCCGTCCACCAAGCCGACCGATGAGCCCACCGGCGTCCCGACGGGTGAGCCCAGCGGCGGTCCGAGTGGCGGCCCCAGCGGTGGACCGAGTGGTGATCCCACCGGGTTGCCGAGCGGAGTCTCCACCGACGGCTCCGGTGGTGTCCGGATCGATGTGACCGCCGGACCCGGTGGGCGCACCGATGAGGGTGGCCTGCCCGGTTCGCCGTTGGCCGACACCGGTGCCCAGGCTGGCCTGCTGGGGATGGGCGCACTGGCCCTGGTGCTGCTGGCCTGTGGCGGAACCCTGCTGTGGCGGGCCCGTCGTCACTGACAAGCAAGATCCACCTTCGTACGGGGAGTCCGGCATCAGCCGGGCTCCCCGTACGGCGTCTGTGGCGGTCTGTGCGTCAGAGTCGCCCGTTGCCTCAGCGCCGCTGCGTGACGCGGATGGTGTTGCCGAACGGATCGCGGAAGCCGAAGTCGATCCCGTACGGCCGCCCGGTGGGTTCCTCGGACAGCTCGACCCCGTTGGCCTGCAGTTCGGCGTGCGTGCGCTGGGCATCGTCGGTCTCGAAGATCACCCAGCCGGCCGCACCACCCTTGGTGACGAGCTCCCGGGCCTCCTCGGCGCTCTTCGCGTCATGACTCGGCCTGCCGGGCTTCTCCAGCATGATCGCGCGCTGCGGATCGCCGGGCACCCCGACGGTCAACCAGCGCATGCCCTTGCCGCTGTCGCTGCCGAAGTCGACGTCATCGCGTAGCTCCAGCCCGAGCTTGCCGACGTAGAAGTCCAACGCCTCGTCCTGATCAAGGACGTGCAGTCCGGTGATGCTGATGTGGCTGAGCATGATCATCTTCTCCTGGTGTCGTCGATCGTGTTCAGGAGACGCTAGCGGGTCGATGGGGGTCGGACTTCTCCGGAACTGCTCACCCGCGCCCACGCCATCACCGCGCAATCCGGCACCGTCAAGGGATCTTGCCTCTGTCGCCGGTACGACGAAGGTGAGCAGCCCGTGATCGAGGAGAAGGTGCGGCTGAAGGTGCCGAGGCTGGTGAACCCGACCGCCATGCAGACGTCGGTCACCGTCTGGTCGGTTTCCCGCAACAGGCGTGCGGCCCGTTCGACCCGTCGGCGCTGCAGGTACCGATGCGGGGTTTCGCCGAAGGTCGCGACGAAGGTGCGGCTGAAGTGTGCAGGCGAGGTGTGCGTCACCCGCGCCAAGGCCGATACGTTCAGCGGTTCGGCGTACGAACGATCCATCAGGTCACGGGCTCGCAACATGCGGCGGTTCCGGTCCTCGATCTGTCGGCTCACGATCCCATCCTGCCCGCTGCGTGAGAGCACGCGTGGGTAGGCTCGAACCATCCACACACCAGGAGGCCCGATGTCATCGCTCACCCAACACCCGATCAACGACCTGCACGGCAACTCCACCTCGCTCGAGGCGTACGCCGGGAAGGCTCTGCTGCTGGTGAACGTGGCCAGCAAGTGCGGTCTGACACCGCAGTACGAGGGCCTGGAGAAGCTGCAGGAACGCTTTGCCGACAAGGGATTCTCAGTGATCGGGTTCCCGTGCAACCAGTTCGGTGGGCAGGAGCCCGGCACGGCCGAAGAGATCGAGACGTTCTGCTCCACCACGTACGGGGTGACCTTCCCGATGACCGAGAAGATCGAGGTGAACGGTCCGGGTGCGCACCCGATCTATGCCGAACTCACCCAGACCGCCGACGCTGACGGTGAGGCCGGCGACGTGCAGTGGAATTTCGAGAAATTCCTCATCTCGCCATCCGGTGAAGTGCTGCAGCGGATCCGTCCGCGCACCGAGCCCGGGGATCCCGCCGTGGTGGCCGCCATCGAGGACGCTCTCCCCGGCAGGTGATCGACCATGATCATCACCCGGGCCGATGTCGATCAGGCGGTGCGGGCCTTCCTGCAGGCGCATCTGGACGACATCCTCCCCACCGCACCACCGTGCAGTCAGCATGCACTGGCCATCGACCAGTTTCGCCGCCCGCGGATACGTCTGTGGGTGGGGCATCAGGATGGTGATGTGGTCGGCACCGCGGCATTGGCCCCTGTCGATGGCGCCAACGGCCGCCACGAAGAACTCAAGAGCATGCGCACCGACCCGGAACGGCGCGGGCAGGGCATTGCCTCGATGCTGAGCACGCACGGCAGGACGCCTCCGATCGCGGGGTCCAGCGGATCTCACTGGAGACCGGGAGCATGGACTTCTTTGCCGCAGCCCGAGCGCTGTATCGACGTCACGGGTTCACCGAGTGCGCTCCGTTCGGCGACTACGAGGCCGATCCGAACAGCACCTTCATGACACTGCTGCTCCACGAGAGCAGCCCTCGGCTCAGCTCAGGGCCTTCGCGATCGCGGCATTGAAGTCATCGAGGTCATCGGGGTCGCGGCTGGTGATCAGGTTGCCGTCGACCACCACCGACTCGTCGACCCAGTCGGCGCCGGCGTTCTCGAGGTCAACCTTCGTGGCGATGTACGAGGTGAGGCGCCGTCCGCGGGCAACGCCGATCTGCGCCAGCATCCACGGTGCGTGGCAGATCGCGGCCACGGGCTTGTCCGCATCGAAGAAGGCCTGGACGAAGCGTTGGGCATCCTCGTCGATCCGCAGGGTGTCGGCATTCAGCGTCCCGCCGGGCAGGACCAGCAGGTCGTAGTCACTGGCGTCGGCCTTGTCGATGGCGACATCAACGGTGAAGGTGTCGGCATGGTCCCAGTCGCCCTGCATGGCGGTGAGGTGATCACCCGCCGGCGACACGATGTGGGTGGTGGCGCCGGCCTGGTCGAGCGCCCCGCGTGGTGAGGTCAGTTCGATCTGCTCCACCCCGTTGGTCAGGACGAAGGCGATCTTCTTGCCGGTGAGATCGGTGCTCATGTGTCGGGTTTCCTCTCGCGAATGTCTCCCCAGTACACCACCCCTCGCCCTGGCCGGTGGCCATCGCCCGGCACGAAGATGGGGGAAGATCTGGCCGCCAACTCCCGGTCAGATCTTCCCCCATCATGGGCGACTCGGATCAGAACGCTTCCTCGGGCAGATCCATGACCTCGAGGGTGGTGCGTTCGGCGATCTTGCGTTCCGCGGTCAGCTTCGGCAGCACGGTGTTGGCGAACCAGCGAGCGGCGGCCACCTTGCCGGTGTAGAACGCCTGGTCGGCGGACGACACCTCACCGTTCAACTTGTCCAGGGCGACCTCGGCACCGCGCAGCAGCAGCCAGCCGACCACCACGTCGCCCAGCGCCATCAGCACCCGCGAGGTGTTCAGCCCGACCTTGTAGACGTTGCGCGGATCGCCTTCGGGGGCCCCGGGGACCGAGCTCTGCAGTTGCTGCACGAGCAGCCCGACCATCGTCCCCGCGTCCTCCAGCCCGCGCTGGAGCAGCTTGCGCTCCTCCTTGAGCTGTCCGTCGGCGTCGGCACCGATCCACGCGGCGATCTGTCCCGACACGTGCCCCAGGGCCTGTCCGTTGTCGCGGACGATCTTGCGGAAGAAGAA
>JAKDKP010000602.1 GCA_030453285.1 Propionibacteriales bacterium | reverse complement strand
CTCGACCCTACGCAGGCACCCGCGACCGGTGCGGGGCGGTCAGGTCAGGTCGTCGTGGACACCGGACACCCACTCGGCATACCGCTCGGCCGATCGCTGCACCACGGCTCGCCCGTCGGCAGGGACCGGGGGTCCGGCGAAGTTGCCGTACAGACGCGCGAACTCGTACCGGCCGACGTGGTCGGCGATCCGTCGCACGACCGCCGCCGACAGCGGAATGTTGTTGGGGTAGGAACGCATGAAGGACACCCACGCCCTCGCCGTCGGCGCCGGTGAACCGGACAACGCTGCTGCCCCGAAAGTGCCCACCCGGTTGGGAGGCCACCACACCGGGGATCGGCTCAAGGTGCTGCGACCACGTCCGCAGCAGGGGGAAGTCTCGACCGATCCAGTCCGCATCCGCCGCCGACACGTGGACCGGTGCGTCGAACGCGTCCGACCAGGCCGATTGCACACCGAACATGTGGGGATGGGTGGGCACGATGGCATCAATGCCGCCCAGCGCCGTCACGGCCGCGACGACGGTCCCGTCAATGTGGGCCGGGACATCGACCAGCACGTTGCCGCTCGGGGTGAGCGCCAACTTCGCCTGCTGGCCGATGCCGGCGCACCCGTGCTGGACGAGCCCCCACAGGTTCGGCTCCCGTTCGACCAGTTCGATCCTGGCGCCGTCGGCCGCCTGCTGCTCCGGTGAGGTCCACCGCTGGACTCCATCGGCAGGCAGGTACTGCCGCTCGTCACTGCAGATGGGGCAGTCGCCGCCGATGTCGTCGCGCTCGAAGCCGCAGGTGGTGCACTGGGTCGGGGACAGGATGCGGACTGAGTCGGTGCCGGAGACCATGCCCGACATGCTGTCACTTCAAGCAGGGTTGAGGTCAACGCCTCGTACGTGCGCAGTCTGCTGGTCAGTCCTGACGGACCGTTCCGTAGCGGCCCCGCAGATGGGCCAACGGTTCGGCCTGCTCGTCCAAGGGAGTCGGCAGGTCGGTAATCGTGCCGCGCACCAGGCGGGACCAGCCGCTGACCGCGGTGGTGTCAGTGACCGACACCGCCAGCGTGGCCGTCGCACCCGCCAGCCAGGGACCATTCTCGTGGTCGTGCCAGATGCCGAGGGTGAACGGGCCGCCCGGGGCCGGCGTGAGTCCGGCAAAGGCGTCGGCGATGGGCGATTGACTGTCGGACAGCAGGCTGACGGTGAAGCGACCGGTCTCCTCGATCGCATCCATCAGATCCGTATCCGGATCGACCAACCCGACCACTCCCCCGGGGTCACCGTCGGAGAGCAGCATCGAGGAGATCGTCAGGCCGACCGGCCGACGACCGTGCGCTGTCCACACCGACACCCCGGCAGGCCAGCGGGCCCGCAGCCGCCGCAGCGTCCGACGACGATCCGGAGGCTCGAGGAACGGGTGCTCACTGTGGATGGTCACCACTCAGTTGTACTAGACGGCACTCTTGACTCCACTGACCATCGGTCTGATCGTGTTCGCATCGGGCCTTCTCGGGTCCGCCGATGGCGTCCCACATCGGCACCGTGGTCGTACGGCCATCCCGTCGTGGTCGCCCCAAGGTCGGATCCGCACCCCGAGACACCCCCAGGATCGTCGTTCGTCGCGAAGGACGACGAGCCAGATCTGCTCGGGGCGTCTACTGTGTGCTGCGGCCCGTGGGACGGGCGCGATTGATCCACACGCACCGGAAGGTTCTCCCCATGGGTTGGTTCGAAGCCCTCATCCTGGGCATCGTCCAGGGACTCACCGAGTTCCTGCCGATCTCGTCGAGCGCACACATCTCGATCGTCGGCCAGGTCTTCTTCGGCGGTCGCGACCCGGGGGCAGCGTTCACGGCCATGGTGCAACTCGGCACCGAGACCGCCGTGCTGATCTACCTGTGGCGAGACATCGTCCGGATCATCAGCCGCTGGGCCAAGTCTCTGGTCGGCACGGTGCCCCGCAACGACCCCGACGCCCGGATGGGCTGGCTGGTGATCATCGGCTCGATCCCGATCGGTGTCCTCGGGCTGCTGTTCCAGGATCAGATCGAGTCAACCCTGCGCAATCTGTGGATCACCGTCGCCATGTTGGCCGGCTTCGGGCTGGTGATCGCGCTGGTGGATCGGTTCGCCCGCAACGAGCGGTCCCTTGATCAACTCACGTTGAAGCATGGCATCTTCTTCGGCCTCGGCCAGGCGCTGGCGCTGGTCCCGGGCGTGTCCCGATCCGGTGGCACGATCGCCGCTGGTCTGGCGATGGGTTACAAGCGGGAGGCTGCCGCTCGCTACTCCTTCCTGCTGGCCCTTCCG
>JAKDKP010000037.1 GCA_030453285.1 Propionibacteriales bacterium | reverse complement strand
GGCAAGGCGCTGATCTTCATCGCCAGCGCCGTGGCCATCGTGCTGGGCGACGGCACCGATGCCGACGTGATTGCCCTGGCCGAGGATCCGCTCGAGGTGGCCGTCCAGGTCTTCCACGTACGGGGAGGTCGCGTCCGCGGCGAACGCGGTTGGGTCGCCGATCGGGTCGAGGACGGCGACACCGCCGACCTGGTGGAGCGCTTCCTGCTCCAGTTGTACGGCGCCACCACCGAGGAAACCGTGCTGCCCAAGGAGATCCTCGTGCCAACCATGCCGACCGGTGCGGGTGCAATGATCGAGATGTTCAGCGAACGTCGCGGCTCGCAGGTGTCGATCAAGGTCCCGCAGCGTGGCGACAAGCGCACCCTGCTCGAGACGGTCGGTCGCAATGCCGGCGAGGCCCTGATCCGGCACAAGACCAAGCGGGCCGGTGACCTGTCGACCCGCAACCGGGCGTTGGCCGAGATTGCCGAGGCCATTGATCTGCCCGAGGTGCCGCTGCGGATCGAGTGCTACGACATCTCCAACCTGCAGGGGACCGAGGTGGTCGCCTCGATGGTGGTGTTCGAGGACGGTTTGCCGCGCAAGAGTGAGTATCGCCGGTTCGTGATCCGTGGCGTGGACGGGCAGAACGACGTCGCCTCCATGCACGAGGTGATCACCAGGCGCTTCAAGCGCATGCTCGAGGACCGCAGGGCCACCACCGAGGCCGCCGAGTCCGTCGGGGCGACGGACGGGGAGGGGCCGTTGCTGGTCGACCCGAGCACCGGCGTGCCGCGCCGGTTCGCGTACGCCCCGGCACTGGTGGTGGTCGACGGCGGCCCACCACAGGTGACCGCGGCAGCGCAGGCGATGGCCGAGCTCGGCATCACTGACGTGGCCCTGTGCGGCCTGGCCAAGCGACTCGAGGAGGTGTGGTTGCCCGACGAGGAGGTGCCGGTCATCCTGCCCCGGCAGAGCGAGGGGCTCTATCTGCTGCAGCGGATCCGCGACGAGGCCCACCGGTTTGCGATCAATCACCACCGTGGCCGGCGCAGCAAGTCGATGGTCGAATCCGTGCTGGACGATGTGCCCGGTCTGGGAGAGGTGCGACGCAAGGCGTTGATCAAACACTTCGGCTCCCTGCGGGCGCTGCGTCGGGCCACCCTGGACGACATCGCCGCTGTGCCGGGATTTGGGCGGCAGACCGCCATCGCGGTCCTCGCCGCCCTCGCCCAGCAGCCCGGCGGACCTGCGGTGAATGCGGCCACCGGTGAAGTCGTCCTTGATCAATCTGGCGACAGTGACCCAGCGAACGCCTGATCGGTCTGCTCGCAACGGCTCCTCGGCGTCAGGCCCCATAATGGGGCGGGTGAGCAGTGACGTGACTTCAGCGACGACCGGCGCCGACCCGACCCTCCGGGTGGCGGTGGTGACGGGCATGACCGGCGCCGGGCGCAGCACCGCCGCGCACACGCTGGAGGATCTCGGCTGGTACGTGGTGGACAACCTGCCACCTCGCCTGGTGCCGACGCTGTGTGAGCTCGGCGTACGGACCGGCATCTCCAAGATCGCCGTGGTGGTCGACGTCCGCAGTCGGAAGTTCTTCGAACAGCTTCCACTGATGTTCTCCGACCTGGCCACCAAGGGATTCAGCCCCGAGATCCTCTACGTCGAGGCCAGCGACGAGGTGATCGTCCGCCGACAGGAGTCCGTACGGCGGCCACACCCGCTGCAGGGTGACGGACGGTTGCTCGACGGGATCGTGTCCGAGCGGAGCATGCTGGCCTCCGTACGAGCCGCCGCCGACGTGGTGATCGACACCACCAACCTCAACGTGCACCAGCTCCGGGCTCGGGTGGCGCACGCGTACGACGGGGCAGATCTGGACGAGTTGCGGCTGACGATCCTGTCCTTCGGGTTCAAGCACGGGATCCCGGTGGACGCCGACCTGACCGTCGACGTGCGCTTCCTGCCGAACCCGCACTGGATCCCCGAATTGCGCCCGCATTCCGGACTCGACGAACCGGTGTCGCAATACGTCCTGGCCCAAGCTGGCGCCGCTCCCTTCCTTGATCATCTCGAGGCGATGCTGCTGCTGATGCGCGAGGGGTATCTGCGCGAGGGCAAGCGGCTGGCCACTGTGGCGATCGGCTGCACCGGTGGCAAGCACCGCAGTGTGGCGATGGCCGAGGAGTTCGCCGCCCGGATGACCGCAGCGGGCGTCGCCACCCGCGTGCTGCATCGAGACGTTGGCCGCGAATGAGGTACGAGATCCCGGGAGGTTTCAGCACCCTGCCGTCGGTGGTGGTACTCGGAGGTGGGCATGGCATGGCTGCCAATCTCACCGCGCTGCGACGCGTCACCGACCGGCTCGCCGCAGTCGTCACCGTCGCCGATGACGGTGGCAGCTCGGGCCGGCTGCGCGACGAGTTGGACTGCCTTCCGCCCGGTGACCTGCGGATGGCGCTGGCTGCCCTCTGCGGGGACGATCCCGCCGGCCGGCAGTGGGCCGATGTGTTGCAGTACCGATTCGACAGCACGGGCAGCCTGGCCGGGCATCCGATCGGCAACCTGCTGATTGCCGGGCTCTGGCAGCGCGTCGGCAACCCGGTGGACGGGCTGGACCAGCTCGCCGAACTGATCGGCGCCCGGGGCCGGGTGTTGCCGATGGCCAACCAGCCGTTGGCGATCGAGGCCGACGTGATCGGCGGCGATCCCGAGCACCCCGACGACGTGGCCCAGGTCGTTGGCCAGGTGGCGGTGGCCAGCACCACCGGCGACATCGACGCGATCCGACTCGTCCCCGACGAGCCGCGCGCCTGTGCCGAAGCGGTCACCGAAGTGCTCGATGCCGACTGGGTGATTCTCGGCCCCGGTTCCTGGTTCACCTCGGTGCTGCCGCATCTGATGGTGCCCGAGTTGGCCGAGGCGCTGTGTGCCACCAGCGCCAAGCGAGTCCTGACGCTGAACCTGTCCCCGACCGAGGACGAGACGCCCGGCTTCACCGCCGCCCGGCACATCGAACTGGTGGCCGAGCACGCCCCGCAGTTGCGGTTCGACGTGGTACTGGCCGACCGATCCTTCGCCGAGGGGGACCGCCACATCGGCTCGTACGCTGCCTCGTTGGGAGCCGAACTGGTCGTCTCGGACATGGTGATGCGGGACGGCACCGCCCGGCACCATCCGTTGCGGCTGGCCTCGGCGTACTCCGAAATCATGACTGGACCGGGCGACGCCCTGACCGGGTTCTGATCCCCGATCCGGTCGGAGTATTCTGGCCGATTCTGCGGTCCCGTACGGTCTGAGAGGATGACTCCATGGCAATGACCTCCCAGGTGAAGTCGGAACTGGCCACCATCAAGGTGACCAAGCAGTGCTGCCGTCGTTCCGAGGTGGCGGCAACTCTCCGCTTTGCCGGCGGCTTGCACATCGTCAGCGGCAGGATCATCATCGAGGCCGAGCTGGACACCGGCGCGGCCGCGCGACGTCTCCGTACGGCCATCACCGAACTGTTCGGCCACGACTCCGACCTGCTCACCGTCTCGGGTTCCGGCCTGCGTCGCGGGACCCGCTACATCCTTCGGGTGATCAAGGACGGTGATGCGCTGGCGCGCCAGACCGGCCTGGTGGACTCCAAGGGCCGGCCGGCGCGAGGCCTTCCTCCGCAGATCGTCAGCGGCGGTACGTGTGACGCGATCGCCGCCTGGCGTGGCGCCTTCCTGGCCCACGGCTCACTCACCGAGCCCGGCCGGTCGATGGCATTGGAACTCACCTGCCCCGGACCGGAGGCCGCGCTGGCCCTGGTCGGCGCCGCCCGGCGCCTGCAGATCCCATCCAAGGCCCGCGAAGTGCGCAACGTCGATCGGGTGGTGATCCGCGACGGCGACGCGATTGCGGCCATGCTCACCAAGCTGGGAGCGCACGAATCCTTGATGGCCTGGGAGGAACGACGGATGCGCCGCGAGGTGCGCGCCTCGGCCAATCGTCTCGCGAACTTCGACGACGCCAACCTGCGGCGTTCCGCCCGGGCCGCGGTGGCCGCGGGCGCCCGGGTCGAGCGGGCCCTGGACATCCTTGGCGACGAGGTGCCCGACCACCTCGAGAAGGCGGGCCGGCTCCGCGTCGAGCACAAGCAGGCCTCCTTGGAGGAGCTCGGGCAGTTGCACGAACCACCGCTCACCAAGGACGCCGTCGCCGGCCGCATCCGACGCCTGCTGGCGACAGCCGACAAGCGTGCCGTCGAACTCAAGATCCCCGGCACCGAGGCCGGCCTGAGCGCCGACATGCTCGACGACAACTGACCAACTCATGCCGCGGGGTCGTTGAGACAGCGAGGAACGAGCCCGCCGAAGCGCCGTTCGTGCCATCGCGGTCACTGAGCGAGCGGGTACATGCCGGCTGGCAATGCCGAGTGGTCAGTGGGAGACCACCGGCGAGTACGGGAGTGCCCTCCGGGTGACCACTCGGTGAGCAGCTGGGACGCCCGTCCTTACGAGGCATCGTCGGTCGGTGATCGGCGGGGTTACGTCGCGTGTCGCGGAGGAGTGGCGTCGAGGACGGCGGAGAGCAGGCCGGGGAAACGCTTCTGCAGTTCTGCGGCGCGTAATCGGCTCGGACGGGTCCTTCCTGCGACGCGGGTCTGGACCACGCCCGCCTCGCGCAGCGCGTGCAAATGGTGCGAAACGGTCGAGGCGTTGACCGGGACCTCAAGGGCTGCGCAGGTCGATTCGTCGACCTGGTTCAGCGCCCGCACGATCTTCAGCCGGACGGGGTCGGCCAACGCGGCCAGCACGGTCGCCACCTCGACATCCTCAAGGTCTGGCTGCGGCAGTACTGCGGATGACTCGTTCATGATCTCAGTGTACGACCGGTGGTGAATAGTGTGATCAATATCGTACTATTCGATCATGACCAAAATGAATGGATGGGCTGGCGTCTGGTTGCTCGCGTTGGGAGCCCTGATTGTCGGCACGGACGCACACTCGGTGGCCGGCCTGCTGCCGAGCATGGCCACCTCGCTGGGGATATCAGTGTCGGTGGCCGGGCAATCGGTGACGGTCTTTGCGATCGCGTACGCGGTGCTGTCGCCGTCGTTGACGATGGTGCTCTCGCGGTACGGGCATCGTCAGGTGTTGGCGCTGGCCCTGGTGGTGTTCGCCGTGGGGAACGCGGCCTCGGCGCTCGCCCCGACCGTGTCGCTGCTGCTCGCCGCACGAGTCGTCGCCGCGGCTGGGGCCGGGTTGTTCACACCCATGGCGGCCTCAGTGGCGCTCGGGCTCGTTGATCCGGAACGTCGTGGCACCGCCCTGGCAATCGTCACCACCGGCGTGTCCAGTGCACTGGTCATCGGGGCACCCGCCGGCGCCGCGATCGCCGCCGTGTCGAGCTGGAGAGTCACGCTGGGCGTCATCGCAGTGCTCGGACTCGTGTCCCTTGCCGCTCTGGCGGCTCTTCCTGCGGGAGCCAAGCCGCCGGTCCGACCCGCGAGGGGGCAGTTCTCGATCCTGCGCTCAGCGCAGGTTCGCGTCACGCTCGGCATCACGCTGGTGGCCTTCGCCGGGGTGTTCATTCCCTACACCTACCTGAGTCGCGCGTACGAACCGTTGATTGCGGTGATTCCGGGCGGGATCGGTACGGCGCTGCTGCTGTTCGGCCTGGCCTCGGTTGCCGGATCACTGTCGTCCGGCCCGATCGCCGATCGGGTGCCGCCGCGCTGGATGGTGGTCGCGGTGACAGGTGTGCTGGCCCTGGTTGATGCCGTCACCTTCCTCGGGCGCAGCTCGCCCGTGCTCCTAGCCGTGACGCTCCTGCTGGCGGGGTACCTCTCGTGGTCGATCCTTGCCCCACAGCAGCGGCAACTCGTTGATGTGGCGCCCGATCACTCTGCCCTCCTGGTCTCGCTGAACGCCAGTGCCGGATACCTGGGAATCAGCCTGTCGGGCGTCGTCGGTGGGGCCGCGCTGGACGTCGGCGAGGGCTCATCCTTCGTTCTGATGGCCAGCGGGTTCCTGATCATGGCCGCCGCCTGGCGCGCCTTGCCGCTGCGCGGTGCCGACGACTCCGCCACCCCGGGAACGCGGCACCCGATGCCGGACGGTCAGTGATGGAGAGCCACCGGACCACAGGTGGTCTGGTCTGGCAGCCGTACCACTCCCGGTCCCGGTCCCGTTACGGGTGGCGGAAGTTCGTTAGTCTGAGGGTGTCTGGACCACAGCGAAGGGAATCTGAATGACCGTCAAGGTTGGCATCAACGGCTTCGGCCGCATCGGCCGCAACTTCTACCGCGCCGTCGTCGCCTCGGGCGCCGACATCGAGGTGGTGGGCGTCAATGACCTCACCGACAACGCCACGCTCGCGCACCTGCTGAAGTACGACTCCATCCTCGGCCGTTTTCCCGGCGAGGTGACCCACGACGACTCGTCGATCACCGCAGACGGCAAGAAGTTCGCCGCCTTCGCCGAGAAGGACCCGTCCGCACTGCCGTGGGGTGATCTTGGTGCCGACATCGTGCTCGAGTCGACCGGCATCTTCACCGACGCGACCAAGGCGAAGGCGCACATCGACGCCGGCGCCAAGAAGGTGATCATCTCCGCCCCGGCGAAGAACGAGGACGTCACCATCGTGATGGGCGTGAACGACGACACGTACGACGCCACCGCGCACACCATCATCTCCAACGCCTCCTGCACCACGAACTGTCTGGCGCCGATGGCCAAGGTCCTCAACGACGAGTTCGGCATCGTCAAGGGCCTGATGACCACCATCCACGCGTACACCCAGGACCAGAACCTGCAGGACGCCCCGCACAAGGACCTGCGTCGTTCGCGCGCGGCGGCCCTCAACATCGTGCCGACCACCACCGGTGCGGCCAAGGCCGTCGCCCTGGTCCTGCCGGAGCTGAAGGGCAAGCTGGACGGCTACGCGCTGCGGGTCCCGGTGCCAACCGGCTCGGCCACCGACCTCACCTTCGAGGCCGGTCGCGAGACCACCGTCGAGGAGGTCAACGCCGCGATGAAGAAGGCCGCCGAGGGCCCGTTGAAGGGTCTGCTGACCTACACCGAGGACCCGATCGTCAGCAAGGACATCGAGACCGACCCCGCCTCCTGCATCTTCGACGCCGGGCTCACCAAGGTGATCGGCAATCAGGTCAAGGTCGTCGGCTGGTACGACAACGAGTGGGGCTACTCCAACCGCATCGCCGACCTCGTGCTGCTGGTGGGCAAGTCCCTGTGATCATGACGGTCAGGACAACCGGCTCGTACGGGCCGACGCTCACGTTCTGACCCTCCGACGTACGGGGCCGTCCACAGCCGGACGGGCCCGTACGTCAGCACGAGGCTGCTCGTGTGTGCCGTGAAATCCAACCCTGGAAGGGATTCCGCCATGAAGTCGGTCACAGATCTTGGAGACCTACGCGGTCGACGTGTGCTCGTCCGCTGCGACCTGAACGTCCCGTTGGACGGCGACACGATCACCGACGACGGCCGGATCCGGGCTTCCGTACCCACCGTGAACCAACTCCGTGAGGCCGGCGCCAAGGTGATCATCCTGGCCCACCTCGGACGCCCCAAGGGCAAGGTCAACTCCGAATTCTCGCTCGCCCCCGCCGCTCGCCGACTGTCCGAGCTGCTGGATGCCGAGGTCACCCTGGCCGATGACGTGGTGGGCGAGTCCGCCCGTGCCACCGTCGATGCCCTCGACGACGGCCAGGTGGCCATGCTCGAGAACGTCCGGTTCGAGCCGGGTGAGGAATCCAAGGATGACGCCGAGCGGTCCGAGTTGGCCGACAAGTACGCCGCGCTGGGGGAGGTCTTCGTCTCCAACGGGTTCGGTGTCGTGCACCGCAAGCAGGCCTCGGTCTATGACTTGGCAAGCAAGCTCCCCTCGGCCGCCGGAGGGCTGGTCGAGGCCGAAGTCGAGGTGCTGCGGAAGCTCACCAGTGACGCGGCCCGCCCGTACGTCGTCGTGCTCGGCGGTGCCAAGGTGTCGGACAAACTGAACGTGATCGCCAACCTGATCCGCACCGCCGACACCCTGGTGATCGGCGGCGGCATGGTGTTCACCTTCCTCGCCGCCCAGGGCCACGAGGTCGGCACGAGCCTGCTGGAGTCCGACCAGATCGATGCCGTCAAGGGCTACCTGGACGAGGCGGCCTCGGGCGGCAAGCAGATCATCCTGCCCACCGACATCGTGGTCGCGCCGGAGTTCAAGGCCGATGCGCCGGCGACCGTCGTCGGTGCCGACGAGATGCCGGCCGACCAGATGGGCCTCGACATCGGCCCCGAGTCGTCCGAACGATTTGCCGCGGTGATCGAGAAGGCGCACACCGTCTTCTGGAACGGTCCGATGGGGGTCGCCGAGATGGAGGCCTTCGCCAAGGGCACCCGTGCGGTGGCCGAGGCACTCACCAAGGTGGACGGTCTCTCGGTCGTCGGCGGCGGCGACTCCGCTGCCGCAGTCCGGGATCTCGGTTTTGCCGACGAGGACTTCGGGCACATCTCCACCGGCGGTGGCGCCAGCCTCGAATACCTGGAGGGCAAGGATCTCCCCGGCCTCTCCGTCCTCGCGGACTGATCATCACCTCGTACGCACACCAGGCACGACTCCACCGCACCAGTCCTGAGGAGGACCACCCGTGAGCAAGGCCACGTCCCGTACGCCCCTGATGGCTGGCAACTGGAAGATGAACCTGAACCACGTGGAGGCGGTGGGGCTGATCCAGAAATTGGCCTGGACACTGGCCGACAAGAACTTCGACCCGGCCACCTGTGAGGTCGTCGTGCTGCCACCGTTCACCGATCTGCGCACGGTACAGACGCTGGTGGAGGGGGACCGCCTGCCCTTGGGTTTCGGTGCCCAGGACGTCTCGGTGCACGAGTCCGGTGCCTACACCGGTGAGGTGTCGGCCCAGATGCTGGCCAAGCTCAAGTGCGCGTACGTGACGGTCGGCCACTCCGAGCGACGTCAGTACCACGCCGAGGACGATCAGGTGGTCAATGCCAAGACCAAGGTGGCGTTGGCTGCCGGCATCACTCCGATCGTGTGTGTGGGTGAGGGACTCGAGGTGCGTCAGGCCGGCGACCAGGTGTCGTACACGCTGGCGCAGGTTGACGGCGCCCTGGCCGGGGTCACCGCCGAACAGGCGTCCGGACTGGTCATCGCGTACGAACCGGTCTGGGCCATCGGCACGGGTGAGGTTGCCACACCCGAGGATGCCCAGGAGGTGTGTGCCGCCATTCGTGCCAGGATCGGGGAGCTGTACGAGTCCGACACCGCCGCCGCGGTCCGGGTGCTGTACGGCGGATCGGTGAAGTCCGACAACGTGACCGCCATCATGGCTCAGCCCGACGTGGACGGTTGCCTGGTCGGCGGGGCAAGCCTCAAGGTCGACGAGTTCGCCGCCATTGCCCGGTTTGCCGACCTGCCACAGATCTGATTCCTGGCCGCCTTGGGGTAAGGTGGCGCCCGTGATTGTGATGATGACCGCACCCGCCATGGTGTTCTCGATCCTGCTGGTCGTGTGCAGCGTGGTTCTGTCCCTGATGGTGCTGTTGCACAAGGGACGCGGTGGCGGCATGTCCGACCTGTTCGGTGGTGGCATGTCCACCTCGATGGGCGGGTCCTCGATCGCCGAGCGCAACCTCGACAAGTTCACGATCATTGTCGGTTCGGTCTGGCTTGCGGCCATCGTCGCGCTCGGCCTGATCTACAAACTGGGCCTGTAAGGCAGTCCCGTCTTGCCACCTCACGGCACCACTGCGGCGCGCCGCTCCACGTGTACTCTGAGGCCGCCCGTTGAGGCCTCGTTCCCTGCAGCGCGGTCTCGTCCAATGAAGGAGAAGTGCCCATGACGTCTGGTG
>JAKDKP010000601.1 GCA_030453285.1 Propionibacteriales bacterium | reverse complement strand
GGGGCCGAGCCGGCCTCCCTCGTCGGGACCGTCGCCTGTCGGACGAGCACCCTCAGAGCCGCCGATCGGCCAGTCAGCCGGAAGCCCGGCGCTGGTCCAGGGCGTGCCCAGTTTTGGCGACGGAGTCTCCGACGAGGTCGAATCAACCCGGTTGGCACCTCATCGCGGCAACCGTCGGCCCCAGAACCAGGGGTGGGCCGTGATGCTGGGAGACGGCCGCCTGATCGAGGTCGAGTCGCTGGTGCTGCTCGGCCGCAACCCGCAGCCACGCGCCGGCGAGGATGGAGCCGAACTGATCCAGATCAGCGTCTCCTCCCGTACGGTGTCCAAGACCCACATCGCCATTGGCGTGGACAACAAGGGCATGTACGTGATGGACCGTGGCTCGACCAACGGGTCGGCCATTGCCGGCAGCAACGGCACCTTCGAACCCTGCGCACCGGGTGATCAGGTCCGGGTCCGTGAGGGGCAGGTCGTCTCGTTCGGCGAACAGCGCTTCGAGATCAGGCGCACGTACGGCGGTTGAGGCGTCTCGGGTCTAGGATCGCCACCATGTCCGACCACACTGCCGTCGCTCCCGTACAGAGCGCCAAGTCCGGCCCGCCGCGCGCCCTGTTGATCGTTCTCGGTCTTGCGGCCACCGTCGTGGCGGTGGCGGGGATGAAGGCGGTCAGCGACATCATCGCGCCCACCTTCTTCGCTCTCACGCTGGTGATCACCACCCACCCGTTGCAGCGGTGGCTGGTCCGCAAGCGCGTCCCCAAGGTCCTCGCCGCAGGCATCTGCCTGATCATCCTGTACGTCGTCGTGCTCGGCCTGATGGCCGCGCTCACCTTGTCCATCGCCCAACTGGCGATCAGCATGCCGCGCTATCAGGACAAGTTCATCAGTCTGTTCACCGATCTGCTGAGCTGGGCCACCTCGCTCGGAGTTGATCAGGCTCAGATCGATCAGGTGGCCAGCAAGTTCGATGTCACCAGTCTGTTCTCGGCTGCCCGCAGCTTTGCCGACTCGCTCCTGGGTGCCACCTCGGCGATGGTCTTCCTGATCACGGTGATGTTCTTCCTGGTCGCCGACGCGATGGACATCCCTCGGCGGCTCGACCTGACCTCCAAGTTCCAGCCGCAGTTCGCCGCCGCCCTGGACGCGTTTGCCGACGGTGTCCGACGCTACTGGCTCGTCTCGGCGGTGTTCGGGCTGATCGTGGCGATCTTCGATGTGGTCGCGCTGTACATCATTGGCGTACCCTTGGCGCTGTTGTGGGGGCTGGTCTCGTTCATCACCAACTTCATCCCCAACATCGGATTCGTGCTCGGCCTGGTGCCACCGGCGCTGCTGGCCCTGCTCGAAGGGGGTGTGGGCAAAATGGTGGCGGTGATCGTCGTCTACTGCGTGCTGAACGTGACGATCCAGGTGATCATTCAACCCAAGTTCACCGGCGACGCAGTGGGGGTGACGACGGCGATCTCGTTCCTGTCGTTGGCCTTCTGGGCGTTTGTGCTCGGCCCGCTGGGGGCCCTGCTGGCGCTGCCGATGACGCTGCTGGTCAAGACCATGTTGGTCGACGGCGATCCGCGGGCCCAGTGGGTGAACGCATTCATCTCCAGCAATCCGGAAGGACCCAAGGCGAAGTCCGCCGGCTCCAAGGGTTCCAAGGGTGCGGACTCGCTGGAGCCGGAGCCGAAGGGGCCCGCACCGCAGGAGTCGTGACGTCTTCGCAACGGCGTTCTGGTTGGTCGACGGGCGTGCGGCGGCCGGGGTCCACTACGCTGCGGGCATGCTCTTGTCGGATCGTGACATCACCGCAGGAATCGACTCCGGGCGGATCGGGCTCGACCCGTGGACCCCGGAGATGGTGCAGCCGTCCAGCGTGGACGTCCGCCTCGACCGGTTCTTCCGTACCTTCGAGAATCATCGCTATCCGCACATCGACCCAGCCGAGGAACAGTCCGAATTGACCCGCGAGATCGCCACCGATCCCGATGACTCGTTCATCCTGCACCCCGGCGAGTTCGTGCTCGGGTCGACCTACGAGACCATCACCCTCGGCGAGGACGTGGCTGCCCGACTGGAGGGCAAGTCCTCCCTCGGCCGGCTCGGTCTGCTCACGCACTCCACGGCGGGGTTCATCGATCCGGGGTTCTCCGGTCATGTCACTCTGGAGTTGTCGAACGTCGCGACCCTGCCGATCAAGCTGTGGCCGGGGATGAAGATCGGCCAGCTCTGCTTCTTCCAGTTGTCCTCGCCGACCGAGAACCCGTACGGCTCGGCCAAGTACGGCTCGCGCTACCAGGGCCAGCGCGGCCCG
>JAKDKP010000036.1 GCA_030453285.1 Propionibacteriales bacterium | reverse complement strand
CCGCAGACCCATCGCCCGGAGAGCAAGGAAGATCGGCACGATCACCGCCGCGATCGGCATGAATCGGGTGGAGATGAAGAAGAACAGCGCATCGGACCACTTGCCGATCCTGCGCACCGACAACGCGTACGCCGCGGGAATCGCCAGCAGCATCACCGCCATCGTTGACAGGATCGCCACGGCGAACGAGTTCGCCAGATAGAGCCCCATCCCCCGACGGAACACCTCGGCGTACCGATCGAGGGAGTAGTCGGCGATGAAGCTGGGCGGGTACGAGGCTGCCGCGGCCTCGGTCTTGAAGCTGGTGACGACCATCCACAGCACCGGGAAGAAGAAGGCCAGCACGAGGATCCAGGTGATCACGGTGGCCACCCAGCCGCCGACCTGGCCGGCGTTGATCTTGTGCTTGTGGAGTTGCTGGCCGTTGAAGGTCTTGCCGGCTCGGGTGTTGACGGTGGCGCTGGACATCACTTCGTCTCCTCGGTGAAGACCTTGAACAGGGTACGGAGGGCGACGTTGGCGACGACCAGCACGACGATCACGGTGATCACGCCGTACGCGGCGGCCTCACCGACCTGCTGTCCGATGAACGCCCGTTCGTAGAGCAGGTACGGCAAGGTCTTGGTGCCGCCGGTGCCCTTGGTCATGATGTTCACCGGGTCGAAGAGCTGGAACATCATGATCGTGCCGAGCAGGACGGCCAGCTCGGCGTACTGACGCAGGTGCGGCAGCGTCATGTAGCGGAAGACGGCCAGTGGACCGGCGCCGTCGACCCCGGCGGCCTCGACCACCTCGCCGGCCTGGGATTGGAGCCCGGCCAGCAGGATCAACATCATGAACGGCGTGTACTGCCAGGTCAGCACCATCACGATGGTCAGTGCGGGATGTTCGGTGTTCCAGGCAACCGGGTCGATGCCCACCAGGGAGAGGACGTAGTTGATCACGCCGACGTTGGCGTCCAGCATCGACCACTTCCAGATCAGGGCGGCTGCCGCCGGCATCACCAGGAAGGGCGTGATCAAGAGCGTCCGGGCCAGTGCCTGACCGGGGAACTTGCGGTCCAGCAGCACCGCGAGGATGAGTCCGAACACCAGCGACAGCAGCACCGAACCGCCGACGATCAGCACGGTGGCCCACAGCGACGGCAGGAAGGCGCCGTTGGCGACGACCGCGACGTAGTTGTCGAAGCCGGCGAAGGAGCGCGCCTCGGGTCGGGCCAGATTCCAGTTCTGGAAGGAATAGAAGATGGTCACCAGGAACGGGATCTGGGTGACCACGACCGCCACCACCAAGGCCGGGGTGATCAACAATCGAGCGAAGTTGCGCTCGGCCTTCTCCTGACCGACCAGCACCTCCTTCGGCTTCTTCGTACGGCGAGGCTTGGTGGCGCGGTCGGCACCCGTGGCACCGGTGTGACTCGCTGTTCCGGCCTCTGCGGTGCTCATTTCCCCTCCTCCTGCTTCTGTTGATCACCAGCGCGTTGGGCAATCTGCTGGCCATCGTTCAAGGCGCTGTCGAGTTCGCGTCGACCGGCGACCACGTCGGCAATCAACTGCGAGGTCTGGTTGCCCACATCCTGGAACTGCGGGATCGTCACGTACTGGATGCCGACCCAGTTCTGCGGCGCGACGCCGGGTTGCTTCGGATCGACCTCCTGCATGATCTCGGCGGTCAGCGGGGCGAACTCGCCACCGGCCTGCTTGTACTCGGCAAGCTCGAAGGTGGAGGCACGGGTGCCCGACGGGGCCTGGGCCCAGCTCAGTTCGTTGCCGACGAGCTCGACGTACTCCTTCGACGAGGCCCACTTCACGAACTCCCAGGCCGCGTCCTTGGAGTCGGACTCGTTGGAGATCGCGAGGTTCCAGGAGAACAGCCAGCCGGAGTTCTCGGTCTTCTCGACCGGGGCTCGGACGTAGCCGACCTTGCCCTTGACCGCCGACGACTCGCTCTCCAGCGAGCCGGCGGCCGAGGTGGCGTCGTACCACATGGCCGCATTTCCCTGGCTGAACAGGTTGAGGCACTCGGTGAAGCCGAAGGAGACTGGGTCCCGCTGTCCGGATTCGGCCAAGGTGTCGACGTAGAAGCGGGTGGCATCGGTGAACCCCTGGTCGTTGACCTTGGCGTTCCACTGATCGTCGTACCACTGACCACCGAACGTGTTCACCACGGTGGTGAGTGGGGCGAACATCTCACCCCAGCCCGGCTTGGCGCGCAGGCAGATGCCAGCGCGCTCGTCGGTCTTCAGCTGCCGGGCGATGTCGGCGACCTGTTGCCAGGTGGGCCGTTCGGGCATCTCCACCCCGGCCTCGGCCAGCAGATCCTTGCGGTACATCAGGAAGGACGACTCGCCATAGAACGGTGCGGCATAGGTGCGACCGTCGACCGAGGCGCTCTCCTTGATCGGGGGAAAGAAGTCGTCAGCCTCGTACGAGGGGTCCTCGGCCATCTTGTCGGTGACGTCGGCGAGCCAACCGTTCTTACCCCAGATCGGGACCTCGTACGAGCCAACCGTCATCACGTCGTACTGGCCACCCTGGGTGGCGACGTCCTGAGTGGTGGCGTTGCGGAGGTCGTTCTCCTCCATCATCAGCAGATTCACCCGGATGTCGGGATGCTCGGCGTTGAACTGGGGGATCAGCGTCGCCAAATCCTGCATCTGCGGATTGTTGACGCTCGCCAGGGTGATCGTGGTGACACCGGGCGCCTGACCCAGCTCACCAAAACCGGCGCACCCCGACAGGGTCAATGCCAGTGCCGTCCCGACCGCCAGTCCTCCCGCGCCGCGTAGGCGCTGCCTTCGTCTCGACATGGAGAGTAGCCCTTCGTCGTGGTGACCGTTTCGTTGCATCAGAGCCGTTGGTCCGACTGTTTCGGACCCTAACCTCACATCTGAGCCCCTGTCCACCCCGCACCTGACCGGATCTGACAGTTTTACTGACCGCTTGAGTGGCACCGCCACGCGCGCCACCGAGCGGCCTCCTGTGGCGACGATGTCGGGGCCGGACATGAGGTTGAATGGCGCCGTGACGATGTATCCGCCGGAACGTCAGCGCGCCATCACCCAATTGTTGGTGGACGTGGGCGGGCGTGTCGACGTGGCACGCATCCGGGCCGAACTCCGGGTGACTCCCGAGACGGTCCGGCGAGATCTCGATGTCCTCGAACGGCGAGGCGTGTTGCGCCGAGTCCATGGCGGGGCGGAGCTGCTGCCGGCCACCCCCTTCGAGCAGGCATTGGCGGCACGACAAGCCGAGCAACGTGCTGAGAAGCTCCAGATCGCCGAGCGCGTGATCGCCGAGATCCCCGCCGATGTGGTGGTCGCACTTGACTCGGGGTCGTTGTCGTACGTGATCGCGCAGGCCCTGCCGTCCGACAGCCAGCTCGTGGTGGTGACCAACAATCTGCCGGCCGCCCGAATGCTTGCCGACCGCCCTGCACTCAAGGTGATCACATTGCCCGGCACGATTCGCGGACTGACCACGGCGGCAGTTGATGCGGCCACGCGCCGCCGCCTGGAGACCCTCACCACCGACGTGGCGATCATCGGCGTGAACGGCCTCACCGCGCAGCGCGGCCTGACCACCACCACCCCGGAGGAGTCGGCGGTCAAACGGTCGATGCTGCGATCGGCGCGACGACGGATCGTGCCGGTGATCTCGGGCCGCGTTGGCCGCAACTCCTTCTGCACCTTTGCCGAGGTGTCCGAAGTCGACCTGGTGATCACCGACTCCGGCGCCAACCCCGATGTCCTGGCCGAGCTCGCCACGGCCGGACCGGAGGTCATCGTGGCCGGTTCGACGGACAAGTCCGGCCGGTGACCAGTCCCCCGGCCGAGCAGTGGTCGCTGACCCCGGACTTCCCTGCAGCCGCGGTCCGTACGCGACTCCCCCGGGCGTTGTTGATCATCGAGATGGTGCTGCTGCTCGGAGTCTCCCTCGGCAAGTCCGCCATCTGGTCGATCACCGATCTGATCGAGAAGCTGACCCGTCCCGATCAGCCACTCAACCAGCAGACGACCACGATGAACACCTCCCAGGTGCCCGATCGTCCGTGGCTCGACCTGATCTATCAGGTGTTGGGCTTCACCCTTCCGGTCGTACCGGCACTGCTGGCCCTCTACCTGCTCAGCATCACCTTCATCGGCGTACGGAGAATGATCGGCTTCGACCTTCGTCGACCCGGACGCGACGTGGTGCTGGCCCTGGGCATTGCTGCTGGGATTGGGATCCCGGGGCTCGGGCTCTATCTGGGAGCGAAGGCCCTTGGGCTGAACACCACCGTGGCGGCCGCCAATCTGACCGACCAGTGGTGGACCGTACCGGTGTTGATCGGGCTGGCGGCGATGAACGGGGTGCTGGAGGAGGTGACCATGCTCGGCTGGTGGTTCATCCGGGCCCGGCAGATCGGCATGGGCTGGGCCTGGGTGATCATCTCCAGCGCCCTGATCCGCGGCTCGTACCACCTCTATCAGGGGTTCGGCGGCTTCGTCGGCAATCTGATCATGGGACTGATCTTCGGAGTGATCTTCCTCAAGTGTCGTCGGGTGATGCCGCTGGTGATCACCCACACGTTGATCAACATCGTCGCCTTCGTCGGCTACACCATCGTCAGACCGTACGTGTCCTGGCTGTGAGTTCAGCGACGTGAGGTGAGGCTCTTCACGAAGAGCCCAAGGTTGGCGGGCTTCTCGGTCATCCGACGCACCATGTAGCCGTACCAGTCCTGCCCGTACGGGAGGTAGACCCGCATTCGGTGGCCAGCGTTGGTCAGGCGCAACTGCTCGGTCGGTCGGATCCCGTGCAGCATCTGGAACTCGAAGTCGTCCTTGCTGCGCCCGAAGCGCTGCGCCAGATCGGCACCGATCGCGATCAGTCGCGGGTCATGGGTGGCCAACATCGGGTAGCCGTCGCCGGCCATCAGGACCTTGGCGCAGCGGACGTAGGCCTTGTCGATCGCCTGCCGTTCGGTGAACGCGACACTGCCCGGTTCACGGTAGGCGCCCTTGCACAGCCGTACACGCGAACCGGCGACGGCCAGGTCGCGACAGTCGGCCTCACTGCGGTGCAGGTACGCCTGGATCACCGCGCCGGTGTCGGGAAAGTCCTGGCGCAGTTCCCGCAGCACCGCCAGCGTCGAGTCGGTGGTGGTGTGGTCCTCCATGTCGAGGGTGACCGTCGTGCCGGCCGTACGGGCGGCAATGCTGATCATGCGGGCGTTCTCCAACGCCACCGAGGCACCGTCGCGACCCAGGGACTGCCCAACCGCGGACAGTTTCAGAGAGACCTCGGCGTGCGGGGCCAGACCGGCCTCGCCCAGAGCGGCCAAGAGGTCGAGATAGGCGACGGTCGTCGCGTCGGCCTGGTCGATGGTGGTGGTGTACTCGCCGAGATGATCGATCGTCACCCGCAATCCGGCGGCGACGAGCTGGCCGGTGACGGTGAGGGCGTCGGCGGTGTGCTCGCCGGCGATGAACCGCTCGACGACCGGCCTGGTGATCGGCAGCCGGGTGGAAGCCGTCTTGATCGCCTCGACCTGGGACAGTCCCAGGAGAGCCTGTCGCAGCACCTGATCTCCTCCTCCTGCGTCGCGGGGGTCGTCCCACGCCAGCAGGACTCTAGCTCCGGCCGGTCAGCCCTGCCGAATCGGCTCCCGAACCGGCGCCGATGCCGACCGGCTCGGCGCGCAGATGTTTCCGGATGAACTCCAGCGAGCGGGCCAACATCTGCTCCCGTTCGTGGCGGGAACTGGCGCGGCGCGTGTTGGCCTCGAGCACGACGTGGCCGGCGAAGTTGCTGGCGGCCAGATGGTTGAGCACCTTGTCGGCCTGCTGATCACCCTCGCCGGGCAGCAGGTGCTCGTCCTTCAGACTGCCCAGACCGTCGGTCACGTGCACGTGCGCCAGCCGGTCACCCCACGCCTTGGCCAGGTCCAGCGACTGTTGGCGTGCCGTCGAGGCGTGTGAGAAGTCGAGCGTGAGGTGCTCGTACGAGAAGTCGCTGGGATCCCAGCCCGGCGAGTACGCCTTGAGTTCAGCCCCTCCCCCACGCCAGGGGTACATGTTCTCGACCGCGAAGGTGATGCCCGTCGCGTCGTTGAGTCGTTGGATGCCCTGCTCGAACGTTCGTCCGTACTCGCGCTGCCAGCGGAAGGGCGGATGAACCACGACGGTGTCGGCGCCGAGGGTCCGTGCGGCCACCGCGGAGCGTTCCAACTTCTCCCACGGGTCGCGCCCCCACACGGTCTGGGTGACCAACAGACAAGGCGCATGGATCGAGGCGACCTCGACCTGGTGGTAGTCCTGCAGCTTGCGGACCGCGTCGATGTCGGCGGCCACCGGGTCGATGCCGACCATCACCTCGACCGCGTCGTACCCGAGGCGGCGAGCCACTTCGAAGGCACTGGAAGTCGACTCGGGATACACACACGAGGTGGACAGGACGACCTTGGCCCTGCTCGCTCCCGTGCCGTTCTGGGGGACGGCCCCGTTGGAGGAACTCACCCGACCAGCCTAGACCCTGCCTCCTCACGATGGCTGAGCCTCCTCACGATGGCTGAGCCTGTCGAAGCCTCACAACCGGTCGAGCCGGTCGAGCAGCAGACCTTCCCGCAGCGCCCACGGGCAGACGTCGACGACGTCGACGCCGGCCAGTTCCATCGCCGCCTCGGCAACGATCGCGCCGGCCAGGAGCTGCGGAGCCCGCCCCGCGGAGACCCCGGGGAGCTGGGCCCGTTCGGCCGGCTTCATCGTGGCCAGCTTCGGCACCCACGCCGACACATCGCCACGCTTGAGGCTGCGCGGAACGTACGGGCCCTGGCTGGACGGCGCGGCACCGGAGATCCGACTCAGGCTGCGGAACGTCTTGGACGTGGCCACGACCTTCTCGAACGGGCCGGCCCGCAGGACGTCACCGATCACGCCACCGATCTGAGCACGAACGTCCTTGCGCACCTTACCCACGTCGAGCGAGCCGTCCTCGTCCGACCAGGTCCGGTGCACCCGGCCCGCGCCCACCGGCACCGACAGCGCCACCTCCGGCGCCTCCTCACCGCCGGCGGACAGTTCCAACGAGCCGCCGCCGATGTCGAGGACGGCCAACGTTCCGGCCGACCAGCCGTACCAACGTCGTACGGCAAGGAAGGTCATCCGGGCCTCGTCGCCACCAGACAGAATCTCCAGCTCCTGGCCGGTCTCGGCCAGCACGCGTGCGAGCACCGCATCACTGTTGGAGGCCTCACGCAGGGCGGAGGTGACGAAGGCGAGCACCTCGGCACACCCGGTGTCCTCGGCCAATGCACGGCAGGAGCGGACCGACTCGATGAGCTTGTCGGCACCCTCGTCAGACAGATCACCGTCGGCCGTGAGGTGCTCGGCCAGGCGCAGCTCGCTCTTGTGCGAAGCGGCCGGGATCGGCGGGCCGCCGAGTCGCGCGTCCACCACCAGCAGATGGACGGTGTTCGAGCCGACGTCCAGAACCCCCATGCGCATGGGCTGTGCCACCTTCCGAGAGAACCGGTCACCATGGTCGAGATGCCGGAAACTTTGGCAGCTCGCCGACCATGTCTACCGGTATTGGCAGACGCCGATGCTGCCGGGTGCGCAGAATGCCCGACAGGACGCGTCTGGTGTCCTGCCACGTACAGAAGATCTGGTCGTAGCTCAACCGCGTCACGCGGTATCCGAGTCGGGCCAGCGTCAGGTCACGCTCAAGATCACGCATGCGGTCGGCCGGGCTGCCATGGTGTTGCCGGCTGTCGGCCTCGATCACCCAGCTGCAGCCGACCAGCAGGTCCGACCGGATGGACGGGGTGAGGTGCACCTGGGCCCGGACCGGTGCCCCGCGGCCACGGAAGAAGAGCCGGAGGCGCGTCTCCGATCCCGATTCGGCCAGCGGGTCGAACCGTTGCAGGATCGGCTGCTTCCACTGCTGTGCGCGCGCCAGCAGCGTATCGACCTCAACGGCGCCGAGCAGTCCGAGGTTGACCGCCGACTCACACGACATCAGGGCCGTCTCGGGGTCGTGGTGCCGGATGACCTGCGCCAGCGCCTCGATGACCGGGGCAACGGCGGAGGCCCAGGCCAGAGCAGGTACGGAGTGCAGGACCAGACCCGACAGAGCCTCACGCGGCTGGCGTCGCCTGGCGACATGCAGCGCCGAGCCCACGGCCCAGACACCGTGCAGGCGCAGGGCACTCAGGCAGGACAGCTGTCCACCGAGCCGCACAGCCCGCTCCACCGCAGGGTCGGCGGTCGCGTCGGCGTACCAACCGTGCCGCACGCGACGCAGCTCACCGCGACGGACCAGCGACTTGACTTCCACCTCACCCAACGCCGCCACCAGACGGGATCGGCGAAAGACACCCCGATCAGTGTCCTCGGCGGTCGGGCGCTCAAGCGGCGGTCGCGGCGCGGCAGGTCTGAACATGTCAGGACCTTGGGTGCCGCCGGCCAGAATTGCCGCCCCGTCCACAGGCATCAATCGGCAGACCCTTCGTGACAGACGTTGTCCACAGAATCGGGCCCCTCCCCCTGGACTCGCCCCCGCGGCAATTCCGGTAAGCCTGCACGCGATGGTGGAAATGATGCCGGCATCTGGACTCGGCTTACCTGTTCTGCCGCTGCCCGTCTGGGACCTTGGCACGGTGTTCAATGAGCGGCATGGGCCTCATCAACTACCTGCGCTTGTATGGCGACAACCTGGCCCCAGTGCTGCACCCCGACGAACGGCCCCTGGCGATGGAGCTGTTCCAGTACCACCCTGGCCATGAAGACCTGGGCGCGCCGCGACCGCGCTTCGACCTGCAGGAAGCAGCAGACATGGCGCTCGGATTGCCGACGGAGCGCACCCTGGGCATCGCCGAGCGACTCGTGTCGGGGATGTCTCTGGTGGGGTGGCCGGGTTCGAAGGCACAGTTGCTCAGCACCGCGTCACGGTTCGGGTCCGACCTGGTGGTCACCAACCAGCGGCTGCTCACCGGCACTGTGAACAACACAACGGTGACCATCGACTGGGAGCTGTGGCGAGAAGAGGTGGCATCACTGTCCTGGGCGCCCCGCTTCGCACAGACCGGCAGGCTACGGCTCGTGCTCACCGACGGATCGGCCATCGCGCTGGTGTGCGGCTACATCTTCCCCGGCGCGGCCAAACGAATCGTCGCGGCCTGGCACTAAGGTGTCGGCGTGCCAGAAGTCCTTCTCCCCTTTCCGCGCGCTTGGGCCGAGTTCGTCGATCCCGCCGATGAGGACCAGATGTTCAGGTGCGACCTGACCTGGCTGACCTCGCGCTGGCAGTGCATCTTCGGTGGTGGCTGCGCCGGCATCTATCAGAATCGCCCCGAATCGGGCTGCTGCACGCTCGGCGCGCACTTCGCCGACGAGGACGACGAGAAGCGGGTCCGCAAGGCGGTCAAGCAGCTCACCGGCAAAACTTGGCAGCGCAAGCCGCAGGCCAAGGACGGCGGCTGGGTCGAGACCGACGAGGACGGCGATCGCAACACACGCGTGGTCGACGGACAGTGCATCTTCTTCAACGATCGCGACTTCGCCGGCGGCTACGGGTGCGCGCTGCACCATCTGGCCAATGCCCAGGGCCGCGACTTCGTCGAGACCAAGCCGGACGTGTGCTGGCAGCTGCCGATCCGCCGCAGCTACCGCACCGTCACTCGTACCGACGACACGAGCTATCTGGAGATCAGCATCGGGGAGTACGTACGAGAGGGCTGGGGCCCCGGTGGGCACGACCTGGACTGGTACTGCTCCTCCAACACCGAGGCACACATCTCCCCCGAGCCGGTGTACCGCTCGAGTGCTGCTGAGCTGGTGGCGATGATGGGCCAACCGGCGTACGACGAACTCGTCG
>JAKDKP010000600.1 GCA_030453285.1 Propionibacteriales bacterium | reverse complement strand
CAGACCGACGTTGGTGATCATCATGATGGCGGTCTCGGTGGACTGCCCAGGACCGCCGGTGGTGATCAGGTAGCTCTGGCCAAACATGTTGGCAGAGGCCAGCACCGTGGTGATCACCACGAAGATCAACACATTGCGAATGCTGGGCAGGGTGATCCATCGGAATTGCGCCCACGCACCGGCGCCGTCCAGCGCGGCCGCCTCATACTGTTCGGCCGGCACTCCGGCCAGCCCAGCGAGGTAGATCACCGAGTTGAAGCCGATCGTCCACCAGATCGTCACACCAACCAAGGAGATCCAGGCGTACGGCTGATCGGTCAGCCACGGTGTCGCGTCCGGAAGCCCGAGGCTACCGAGGATCGAGTTGATCGTGCCGAAGGAGGTGTCCAGCAGGTAGCGCCACATCAGACCGATCACCGCGACACCCAGCACGAACGGGGCGAAGAAGACCGCCCGGAAGAACGTGCGGCCCGGGAATGCCCGGTTCAGCATCAGCGCGATCAGCAGTGGCAGCGCAACCAGGAAGGGCACGCTCAGCACGGTGAAGAGCAGCGTGTTGCGCAACGCGTTCCAGAACCGTTCGGTGTAGACACCGGCGGGGTCGAACAGATCGACGTAGTTCGTCAATCCGACGAAGGGTCGCTTGGGCAGCAGGAAGTCGAAGTCGTGCAGGGAGATCCACACCCCGTACACCGCCGGCACCAGCACGAACGTGCAGAACAGCACCAGGAACGGGGCCAGGAACACGTACGGCACCCACCACGAGCCGTGCACACTCCGGGACCACCTGCTGGGGGCGCCCCTTCCCTGCGGAGCGATCGGCGTTGGTACCGCCACGGCTCAGCCGTACTTCTTCTTGTTCTGCTCCAGAATCTTCGTGGCGCGGGCAGACGACTCAGTCAGTGCCTTGGCCGGATCGGACTTGCCGAGCACGGCCTCGTTGATGGCCTTGGTGAACTCGCCCATCACGTCACCGACGCCGGGGATGCTGGGCGCGAATCGGACGATGTCGATCTGCTTGCCGAGCGTGGCCTGCTCGGTCATCGCGGCGAACTCCGGCGACTCTCGGACCTCATTGCGCGCCGGCACCTGGCCACCCTCGGCCCAGACGATGGACTTCTGGCTGATCCAGTTCAGGAACACCCGAGCCGCGACCTGCTTGTTGTCATCCTTCTTCTTCTGGACGGGCAGGACGAACTGATGTGAGCCGGCCCAGGCCGCGGGCTGGGAGCCGATGGTCGGCCGGGCGGCAACGCCCCACTGGAGATCCTTCTTCTCCTTGAGCGTGTTGATGTTCCAGATGCCGTTCCAGTTGAACGCGGTCTTGTTGTTCTGCAGGGCCAATGCGTCGGCATCCTGCCCCTGCTTGGCCGGGGAATACCCGTTCTTGACCATGTCGGTGTACCAGGTCAACGCTTGGACCGCAGGGTCCTCACCCCACATCACCGATGCACCGTCGTCGCTGATCATGGTCCCGCCGAACTGCCAGGTCAACGACTGCACGGTCTGTCCGGCAGTGAACTCGAACGGGGTGATCCAGTAGCCCTGAATGCCCTTCGACTTCAACGTGTCCAGCGCCGACTCGTACTCCTCGCGATTGGTCGGCGGCTTCTCCGGATCGAGGCCGCCCTTCTCCATCACGGTCTTGTTGTAGTAGAAGCCGAGTGGATGCACATCCAACGGGATCGAGTAGCGGATGTCGTTGTAGATGCCGGCCTTCCAGGGCACGGGGGCGAAATCGGCCTCGGTCAACTTGAGTGCCGTGGCCACGTCGTCGAGCGGCTGGATCACCTGACGGGCAGCATTGGTGGCCACCGAGTCGGAGTGCATGATCCCGATCTCGGGCGCCTTGCCGGCCGCCACCGCGCTGGGCACCTTGGCGTAGTAGTCGCTCCAGGTGATCGTGGTCATCTTGACCGCAATGTTGGGATGCTCGGTGTTGAACTGATCAACCAGCTTCTTCATCACCGGCCCGTCACCACCGGTGAACCCGTTCCAGAACGCAAGGTCGACCTTCGGGCCGTCGTAGCCCTGGGCACCACCATCGCCGGTGGCCGGGTCGGCCGGCTGTTGACCGGGCACGTTCGAGGAGCCACCGCCGCAGGCCGCCAGGGTGCCCGCGGCACCGACCGCCAGTGAGGTGGCGAGGAATCCCCGCCGGGAGAGTCCGGCGCGGAGGACTTCAGAAGCGTCAGGCGTGGTCATGTGGTTCCCCTTCGTGGGCCGGCTCGATTCCACTGGTGGGCCTCCGTCGAGACTCCTCGCCCTGAACGGGTCGACCCTGACCAGTACTTCTGCAACGGTGCAGCACCGCGTGGAGTCTGTTC
>JAKDKP010000599.1 GCA_030453285.1 Propionibacteriales bacterium | reverse complement strand
GCCTACCAGATGCGGGCCAACAGTTGGGCGGTCAACGCCAACAGCAAGCACCCCGATGCCGCGGTGAAGTTGATCAACTTCCTGATCAACGATCCGGAAGCAGGCAAGGAATTGGGCATGAGCCGTGGCGTCCCGCCCAACAGCGACATCGCCAAGGCCATCGAGCCCACCCTGACGCCCAAGGAGAAGATGATCTCTGACTACGTGAGCTACCTGAACGAGGAGGGCAACAGCAAGGCTGCTCCGGCCCCCGAACCGGCCGGCACCCGCAACATCAAGTCCGAGATGTTCGACCGTCATGCGCAGACTGTGTTGTTCGACAAGGCCACTCCCGAGCAGGCTGCCGATGCCTTCCTTGCCGAAGCGCAGCGCATGATGAAGGGCTGACGTGAGCCTCGATCTGGCCGAACCGCCCACCCCGATCAGGTCTGCCCAGTCCATGGAGGAACAGCAGTCCCCCAGACGTCGCCGGGGACGACTGCGGCACTTCACCCACAGCCCGCAAGCGTACGTCTTCCTCACCCCGTGGCTGATCGGAGTGGCCGCGCTCGTTCTGCTGCCGCTGCTCTGGTCGCTGTACCTGTCCTTCACCCAGTACGACCTCCTCAGTGCGCCCACCTGGGTTGGGCTGGAGAACTACCGAGAGCTTGTCACCGAGGACCGGCGCTACCTGCGCTCGATGGTCCTCACGCTGGGGTACGTCGTGGTCGCGGTCCCCTGCCAGTTGATCACCGCGCTCGGCGCCGCCATGCTGCTCGCACCGTCGCGGGGAGGGGTGCAGGTCTACCGGTCACTGTTCTATCTGCCCTCCTTGCTCGGTGCCAGCGTCGGGGTCGCGATCACCTGGCGCGCCCTCTTTGACTACGGCGGCGGTGTGAACAGCTTCCTGGCGACCTTCGGGATCGCCGAACGATCCTGGGTCAATTATCCGGGCAGCGTGGTCGCGGTGATCATCCTGTTGGAGATCTGGCGGTTCGGTGCTCCCATGATCATCTTCGTGGCAGGCCTGCAGCAGATTCCCCGCAATCTCTACGAAGCCGCAGAGGTCGACGGTGCCAGTTGGTTCGGCCGCTTCCGGCACGTCACGTTACCGATGCTCAGCCCCATCATCTTCTTCAACCTCGTACTGGGTGTGATCCAGGCCTTCCAGACGTTCACCCCGGCACAACTGGTCGGCGATGGGCGTGGCGGGCCCGCGGACTCCACCTTGTTCTATGCGGTGAACCTGTACCAGCAGGCGTTCGAGTATCAGCGCATGGGCTATGCCTCGGCCATCGCCTGGATCATGCTGGTCGTCCTCGGCGTCGTCGCCGCCTTCCTGTTCTGGTCCTCCAAGAAGTGGGTGAACTATGAGCGCTGACACCACCACCCTCGACGTACGAACCCCGCCGAAGACTCGCCCTGGCCGTTCGCCTGTGGGCGCTGTCATCTTCCACCTGGTGGCCGCGGCCCTGCTGGTGATCTTGCTCTATCCGGTGCTGTGGCTGGTCCTGACGTCGTTCAAGTCCACCTCCGAGATCCTCGATACCACCGCGCTGCTTCCCAAGGAGTGGACGATCGAGAACTTCGCCGAGGGATGGGCGGGCAACGGATCCCAGAGTTTCGGCACGTACTTCGCGAACTCGTTCATCGTGTCCCTTGGTGCCGTGCTGGGGAACCTGATCACCTGCACGCTGACCGCGTACGCCTTCAGCCGCTTGAACTTCATCGGCCGATCGGCGCTGTTCGGCCTGGTCGTCGCCATTCTGTTCCTGCCCAAGGAGGTGCTGTTGATCCCGCAGTACACGCTCTTCCATCAGATCGGGTGGACTGACAGCTTCCTGCCCCTGATCGTGCCGCACTTCCTGGCTCTCGACGCCTTCTTCGTCTTCCTCTCGGTCCAGTTCCTGCGTGGCATTCCGGTCGAGCTCGACGAGGCAGCAGTCCTGGACGGGTGCGGCCCCTGGCGACGGTTCTTCTTCGTCATCCTGCCGCTCGTTCGTCCGGCGTTGGCCACCACGTCGATCTTCACCTTCATCTGGGCGTGGAACGACTTCATGCCACAACTGATGTATCTGAACTCGCCCGAGAACTACACCGTCTCGGTGGGGCTGCGCATGTTTCTCGACGCCAGCGCGGGGTCTGACCTCGGGCCGATGTCGGCGATGTCCTTGCTCTCCCTGCTGCCGTTGTTCCTGCTCTTCATCTTCTTCCAGAAGGCACTGGTCGAAGGCGTCTCGATGACCGGTTTGAAGTGAACCGCCCACCCACTGACCTGCGTACATCCACTGCTGATCAACCGAGGAGCCCAATGACCCCCCGCATCCTGCTCACCGCCGGACTCAAGAC
>JAKDKP010000598.1 GCA_030453285.1 Propionibacteriales bacterium | reverse complement strand
GCGGGGGTTGCCGAGGGCCAGCTTGTCCTCGACGTCATAGAATATCCCCCGCATGCCGATGGCTTCGGCGACGACCGACAGTTGGCTGCCGATGTTGCCGTAGCCGACGATGCCGAGGGTGCGGCCGCGGATCTCGTGGGCACCGGTGGCGGACTTGTCCCACTCCCCGGCGTGCATCTTGGCGTTCTTCTCCGACAGCCGTCTGGCCAAGGAGATGATCTCGGCGATCACCAGCTCGACCACGCTCCGGGTGTTCGAGAAGGGCGCATTGAACACCACGGTGCCCTGCTGTGCGGCGGCGTCGAGATCGATCTGGTTGGTGCCAATGCAGAAGGCGCCGATCGAGGTCAGATGCGGTGCCCCCGCGAGGACCTTGGCGGTCACGGTGGTCTTGGAGCGGATGCCGAGCAGATCAACGCCGTCCAGGGCGGCGATCAGTTCGTCCTCATCCAGGGCGCCCGGGCGGGTGTCGACCTCGATGCCGCGTTCGCCGAGCAGGCGGACAGCCTCGGGGTGGATGTTCTCGAGCAGGAGTGCCTTCATGGGCCGGATTCTACGAACAGGTGGTGGACCAACCGGTCACGGGTCGAGGGACAAGACCGAAGACAGCAGTTCTTGTGTGTACGGATGGCGCGGCTCCTGCGTGACGCGCGCCATCGGGCCCCGCTCGACGACCTGCCCGGACCGCATCACCGCCACCGTCGAACACAGGTGCCGCACCACGGCCAGATCGTGGGTGACCAGCACCAGGGTGAGCCCGTCCTGGGCGACCAGGTCGTTGATCAGGTTGATCACCTGGGACCGCAGGGAGACGTCGAGGGCCGAGACCGGCTCATCGGCGATCAGCACCTGGGGGCGGGGCGCCAGAGCCCTGGCCAGGGCGATGCGCTGCCGTTGTCCCCCGGAGAACTCGTGCGGATGTCGCCGTGGCGTGTCGGCCGGCAGCCCGACCTGATCGATCACCTCGGCAAGCCTCCGGCCTCGATCGGTGGGCACATCCTCGCGTCGCCGCAGCAGGGGCGAACGGAGCGGTTCGGTGATGATGTCGCCGGCGGTCATCCGTGGGTTCAGTGACGAGCGGGGGTCCTGGAAGACGATCTGGACGGCGCTGCGAAGGAATCCCAGTCGTCGCTCGGGCCGGCCGGTGACCGGGGTTCCGTCGAAGGTGATGGTGCCGCTGGTCGGTCGGTCCAGGGCGGCCAGCATTCTGATCAGGGTCGACTTGCCCGAGCCCGACTCCCCCACCAGACCGAGCCGCTCGCCGCGGGCGATGCTGAGGTCGATCCCGTCAACGGCTCGCACCTGGTCGGGGCCGTGACCGTACAGACGGGTCAGTCCGGTTGCCTCGTACAACGCGGTGGAGTCCATGATCAACTCTCCCCGGTGTGGAAGTCGGACATCACGGGCAGCCGTTGCCCTGGCGCGATGTCGTCAATGCGGGCGGCGGCCACCAGACCTTGGGTGTACGGATGCTGCGGCTCGGCCAGCACGGTCCGCAACGCGCCGGTCTCGACAATCTCCCCGTCCAGCAGGACCGCCAGATGGGTACAGATGCGGGCGACCACGGCCAGGTCGTGGCTGATGAACAGACACGCCGCACCGCGTTGGACCAACTCCCGGTCCAGCACGTCCAGCACGCGGGCCTGGACCGTGACGTCCAGGGCGGTGGTGGGTTCGTCACAGATCACCAACGCGGGGGTGTTCACCAGCGCCATCGCCAGGACCACCCGCTGGCGTTGACCACCGGACAGTTGGTGCGGGTAGGCGTCGGCGATCCGCTCGGCGGCGGGCAGGCCGACCTCGGTGAGGATCTCCAGCACCCTGGGACGGGAGGCAGCATGATCAAGTCCGGCGTGCAGCCGGAGCACCTCGGCCACTTGGCGACCGACCCGCATCGTCGGATCGAGCGCCGTCATCGGCTCCTGGAACACCATGCTCATCGTGTCGCCGCGAAGCCTGGACAACTCACGGTCTCCCCGTCCGAGCACCGGCTGACCGGCCACCGTGATCGTGCCGGCGGTGTGGGCGCGTTCGTCGAGCAGGCCCATCACTGCCAGGGCGGTCACCGACTTCCCGGAGCCGGATTCGCCGATCAGACCCAGTCGTCCGCCGGCCGGGATGGCCAGCGAGATGCCCTTGACCACCGGTGCGCGGCGACCGAACGCCACCGTCAGATCGGTGACCTCCAGTGCCGTCATCGGAGCTCCTTCGCTCATCGGAGCTCCTTCAGGCGCGGGTCGAGCAGGTCACGCAGGCCGTCGCCGAGCAGATTGCAGCCCAGCACGGCAACCGCAATCGCCAATCCGGGCCAGACCGCGAGCGTGGGATG
>JAKDKP010000597.1 GCA_030453285.1 Propionibacteriales bacterium | reverse complement strand
CGCCGACGCTGCCGGGATCGCGGAGGTGAAGTACGGCGCAGCCAAGGATCGCGACGGGCTCATCATCCTGACCACGCTCGGCACCGGCATCGGCTCGGCCATGATCAACAATGGCGTGCTGATCCCCAACTCCGAGCTCGGCCACCTCGAGATCGACGGACACGATGCGGAGTCCCGCGCGGCATCGCGGGTCAAGGACGAGGAGGGGCTGTCGTACGAGGAGTACGCCAAGAAGCGTCTCCAGCGCTACTACGAGACCGTCGAGTTCCTGTTCTCCCCCGACCTGTTCGTGGTCGGCGGTGGCGTGTCTCGCAAAGCCGACAAGTTCCTGCCCTTCCTTTCGCTGCAGACCCCGATCGTGCCGGCCACGCTGCAGAACACGGCCGGCATCGTCGGCGCAGCATTTCTCGCTGCCGACCTGTCAGCACACGGGCAGGCGCACCTGGCCCCGGCTCGCAGCACCGACTGATTGCACACATCCACGGCCGCCCTCGTCAAGCAGGGCCACTCGGCGGCGTCGGAGGCCACATCTGCCGTCGGCATCAGCTGAGAGCCCTTCGTGGCGACGGTTCATTGACGCCGGACGATGAGGTCGTCCACGGCGGTGATCAACTCGGTGGTGGGCGTCGAGGACTGGGCGGCTCGCTCGGCGAGGATGCTGTTGAGGTAGAGACCGTCGCCGATCAGTTGAATGATCTTGGCGCGTACGGGATCGCCGACGGATTCGGCCAGCACCTCGTACCAGCCCTCCTCGATGGCGGCGAGTCGTTCCCCGGCCAGCCGGCCGTGCTCCTGGGTGAGGCGCGATGCCGCGACATACAGATCCTTGAGGTCGTCGTCACCGGCGCCCGAGGTCCGCAGGTAGTGCGCGACGGGGCCCTCGGGGGCGGCGCGCATGGCGACCACATCCGTCTCGGCGGCTTCGGAGAGCAGATCCAACAGCCCGTCGACCAGGGCGTCCTTGGACCCGAAGTGATACAGCAGTCCACCCTTGCTGACTCCTGCCCGGGCGGCCACCGCCTCGACCGTTGCCGCACGCTCCCCCTCGTCGATCAGGATCCGGATGAACGCATCGAGCAGCTTCTTGCGGGCGACGGGGGGACGGGACATGGACTTGATTCTATACCGTCCAGACGGTAGTTTCTTTACCGTCCAGTCGGTACAGTAACTCGAAGGAGTGAGAATCCATGACCACCACCACTGCCACCGCACCCACCACGGCCACCCGCGCCACCAGCCGTGACTGGATCGCCCTGGTGGTCTTGATGTTTCCGGTCCTGCTGGTGTCGGTCGACAACACCGTGCTGAGCCTGGCGTTGCCCGAGCTGGCCCGCGCCCTCGCACCGACCGCCGCCCAGCAACTGTGGATGATCGACGCGTATCCTCTGGTGCTGGCTGCCCTGCTGTTGATCATGGGGTCCTTGGGGGACCGGATCGGCCGACGACGGCTGCTCCTGATCGGTGTCACCGGCTTCGCGGTCGTTTCCGCCCTGGCAGCGTTCGCTCCCACCGCCGAACTCCTGATCGCCGCCCGCGTCGGCCTCGGGTTCTTCGGTGCCATGCTGATGCCCTCGACCCTGGCCCTGCTGCGAACCACCTTCCTCGACGACGGCCAACGCCGACTGGCCATCGCCGTCTGGGCGGCCACCTTCGCCGCCGGATCGGCCCTGGGCCCGCTGGTCGGCGGGCTGCTGCTCGACTCCACCGGCTGGTGGGGCGTGGTGTTCCTGCTCGCCGTCCCGCTGCTGCTGCCGGTCCTCCTGCTGGGCGGACGCGTGATCAACGAATCCGCCAGCGACTCCCCCGGACGCATTGACGTGCTCAGCGCCGTCCTGTCCGCATTGACGATGGCGCCGATCGTGATGGCGATCAAGCGCGTCGCCACCTACGGCCCTGACCTGTTCGCCCTGGCCCTGCTGGTGGTCGGTCTGGTGATCGGGTACGTCTTCGTCCACCGTCAGCGTTCCCTGCGCGACCCGATGCTCGACGTCGAGCTGTTCGGTCGCCCGGCGTTCAGCGTCTCGGTGCTGGTCAACATGTTGAGCATGATGGCGATGGCCGGCTTCCTCTTCTTTGCCTCCCAGCACCTCCAGTTGGTGATCGCTCTGAACCCGACCCGGGCGGCGTTGATCATGCTGCCCGGTGCCGTGGCCGCCATCATCGCCGGCCTGGCGGTGGTGCGCATCGTCCGACGTGTCGGCCCGCGTGCCTCCGTCGTCGGCGGCATCACTGTCACCGCCACCGGATTCGCCGTCACCGCCCTGGCTCCGGTGCCGTTGCCGGCGGCGATCCTGCTGATCGCGTTCACCTGCATCGGCATCGGCGTCGGCAGCGCG
>JAKDKP010000596.1 GCA_030453285.1 Propionibacteriales bacterium | reverse complement strand
GGCGGTCGACCGTGCCATGCGTGGCCAGACCTCTCCGGTGCCGATCTACGAGGGCGAGGACGGCGTGATCGCGTGGCTGCTGGACGGTCCGGACGCCTCGTACGTGGTCCCGCTGCCCGAACCCGGTGAGGCCAAGCGCGCCATTCTTGACACCTACACCAAGGAGCACTCCGCCGAATACCAGGCGCAGGCGCTGATCGACCTGGCCCGCAAGCTGCATGGCGAGCATCCCGAGGCGACCGACCCGGCGAACGTGGCGAGCATCCTGATCACCACCAGCCATCACACGCACAACGTGATCGGCTCGGGAGCAGGGGATCCGCAGAAGTACGATCCGACCGCCTCGCGGGAGACCCTTGATCACTCGATTCCCTACATCTTCACCGTTGCCTTGCAGGATGGTGCCTGGCATCACGTCGACTCCTACACCCCCGAGCGGGCTGCGCGGGCCGACACCGTCGAGCTGTGGCAGAAGGTCACCACGGCCGAGGATGCCGAGTGGACCCGGCGCTACCACTCGAGTGACATCACCGAGAAGGCGTTCGGAGGATCGGTCACCATCACCCTCAATGACGGCACCGTGATCAGCGACGAGATCGCCGTGGCCGACGCGCACCCGCTGGGTGCTCGCCCGTTCGCCCTCGAGCAGTACGTCAACAAGTTCCGTACGTTGGCCGAGGGCATCGTGGCACCCAGCGAGATCGAGCGATTCCTGGCCGCTGCCGCCCGGCTGCCCGAGCTCGCTTCCGGCGAGCTTGATCAACTCAACGTCCAAGCCGCCCCCGGCGTCGTCGATGCGCACGCAGGACCGAAGGGACTGTTCTGATGCTGTACACCGCCGTCACCCCGGAAGCCAAACGCCGGTCGCTGCGGGACCTGCTCACCCCCGGGGCCGCCCGGCTGTTCCCTGGTGCCTTCAATCCCTTGTCGGCAAGGCTGATCGAGCAGAAGGGCTTCGACGGAGTGTACGTGTCCGGTGCCGTCCTCGCTGCTGATCTTGGTCTGCCCGACATCGGACTGACCACCCTGACCGAAGTCGCCACCCGGGCCGGCCAGATCGCCCGGATGACCGACCTGCCGTCCATCGTCGACGCCGACACCGGCTTCGGTGAACCGATGAACGTTGCCCGTACGATCCAGGAGTTGGAGAACGCCGGTCTGGCCGGCTGCCACCTCGAGGACCAGGTCAACCCCAAGCGCTGCGGTCACCTGGACGGCAAGACCCTGGTGGACCTGCCGACCATGATCAAGAAGATCGCCGCCGCGACCTCCGCCCGCCGCGACCCCAACTTCTTGATCATGGCGCGCACCGACGTGCGATCCGTCGATGGGCTGGACGCGACGGTCGAGCGGGCCAAGGCACTCGTCGACGCTGGGGCGGATGCGATCTTCCCCGAGGCGATGACCGACCTGTCCGAGTTCGAGGCGGTCTGCAAGGCCATCGACGTACCGGTGCTGGCCAACATGACCGAATTCGGCAAGTCCGAGCTGTTCACCCGTGATCAACTCGCCGAGGTCGGCATCGCGATCGTGATCCATCCGGTCACCCTGCTGCGCACCGCGATGGGTGCCGCCGGGCGAGTCCTCGACGCGATCCGGACCGATGGAAGCCAGACCGCCGAGGTGCCCCACATGCAGACTCGGGCCGATCTGTATGGTCTGGTGGACTACGAGGCGTACAACCAGTTCGACACCGGAGTCTTCAACTTCACCGTGCCCGGCGATCCCGGGTCGAAGGAGCAGTCATGAGTGACATCAAGAAGGGCCCATCGATCGCCAAAGGACTGGCTGGCGTCGTCGTCGACCACACCGCCATCTCCAAGGTCAACCCTGAGACCAACTCGTTGCTCTACCGCGGCTATCCGGTCCAGGATCTGGCCGCCGGCAAGAGCTTCGAGGAGGTGGCGCTGCTGTTGTGGACCGGGGAGCTGCCCACCGCCGACGAGCTGGCGGAGTTCGTCGCTTTCGAGCGCGCCAACCGCACACTGGAGGACCACGTAGGGGCCGCGATCGATCTGCTGCCGCTGGACTGTCATCCGATGGACGTCGGCCGCACCGCGGTCTCGGTGCTCGGGGCCAACCACCCGCTGGCCGAGGACTCCTCACCCGAGGCGGAGCTGGAGAAGGCGAAGTCGCTGCTGGCTCGCTTCCCGGCCGTGGTCGCCTACGACCAGCGTCGCCGCCGGCAGCAGGACGTGATCGCTCCGCGCGAGGACCTGGACTACTCGCAGAACTTTTTGTACATGACCTTCGGCGAGGAGGCCGCGCCCGAGGTGGTCGACGCCTTCCGGGTCTCGATGGTGCTCTATGCCGAGCACTCCTTCAACGCCTCCACCT
>JAKDKP010000595.1 GCA_030453285.1 Propionibacteriales bacterium | reverse complement strand
TTGCGCCGGCCGTGCTGGTCGAGGGTCCAGGCGATATCGCGGACCGCGTCGACGACGTGGGCATCGGTAATGGTCCGCGCGGCCACGCTCCGGTCGCTGGTCTTCCAGCTGCGGTAGGTCCGCGCGGCGATCTGGCAGCCCTGCTCGCGCAGGACCCGGCAGATCGACTGACCGCGTGGCCCTGGGCCCTCATGGTGTCGATGAATCCCATGATCATCGGTTGCGGGGGTCGAGTTCCCCCGCGAAGAAAGTCGTCGCGGCCTTCAGCACGGCCACGTCCTCACGCAACCGACGGTTCTCCGCCTTCAACCGCTTGATCTCCTGGTGTTCCTGGCTGCTGACACCTTCGCGGCGTCCGGCGTCGATGTCAGCCTGAGAGACCCATCGGCGTACCGACTCCCGCGAGACGCCCAACTGCTTCGACACCGCGACCATCGCCTCGGTCACCGAGGGGTACTCCTGCTGGTGCTCCAGCACCAACCTGACAGCTCGAGCTCGCAGCTCGGGATCAATCTTCTTCGGCATGTGCTCATCCTCTTGGACTCAAACAGGAGCGGCATCAAACTTGGGGCGCTTCACCGAAGAAGGAGCCGATGTTCTACCAGCCGGCCACCAAGACCGCGTCCGGGCATCACGTGGTGCTCATCCCCGCGCACGTGGCCACCATGCTCTTGGAACGCCAACTCATGGCGGAGCCCAGCCACGTCGACGCCGTGTTCCCGGCCCGTGGCGGCGGCTGGCTCGCGCCGTGCAACCTGCGCCGACAGTGGAGGCAAGCCACCGAAGGCACGGACGTGGACTGGGTGCGGCCACACGACCCGCGGCGCACTGTCGCCACCCGCATCGAACGGTCGCACGGGTCGAAGCGCGCAGCCGCGCAACTGGGGCACTCCTCGGACAAGGTGACCACGGCGCACTACATCGAGAAGCTCGCAGTCGCACCCGACTCCACGGGAGTGCTCGACACACTCGCGGACCCGCACCGGACCTGACAAGGCGACCGCCCCTTGGGCACTTGGTTGGGCCGCTACCGTCGTTGCCTGTGAGCGACCTCCGTGAAATGCCCGCGTACCTCGAGCTCATCGACGCCGCCCAGGTGGATGGAGCCGACACCATGAAGACCTTGCTGACGCACGTGGGGTGGAACGAGCCTGACGGTCAGCTGTCGGTCCATGGCTCCACCAGCGCTGTCGGTCGCGCCGCGTTCGCTGAGATCGGCTTCCCAGACACCGGTCGTACGGGCGTGTCGATCCACGAGGTGTTGAGGCGAGCAGTCAGATGGTCGACCGATCACGACCACCCACGGGTCGCCAGCCGGGTGCAGGGATTCATCAACTCGACGTGGTCGGACCCGATGCGGGCATCCGACGACGTTCTCGCCGAGTCCGACAGCGTCGACGACGCCGAGGTCGAGACGCTGCGTTCTCGGTTGGATGCTGGGGACTTCGCGGTCTCTGATCAACGCGTCACGGCGAAGACGCGTGGCAGTGCCCAGCGGGTCTTCGCCGATCGCGTGAAGAGCAACTACGGCTGGCAGTGCGCGCTCACGGGTATCGCCACGCCTGACTTCCTGGTGGCCTCCCACATCGTGCCGTGGAGTCAGGACGAGTCGATTCGCTTGGATCCGGCCAACGGGATCTGCCTGTCGACATTCGTCGACCGTGCCTTCGACACGGGCCATCTGCTGATCCACGACGACTGCACTGCGCACGTCGACTGGGAGCAGGTCGGGTCGGACCTCTCGCTTCGCTCGATACTCGAGCCCTTTGACGGCAAGACGCTGATGCAGCCTGCGGCAGCTCCTCCGAACCCGCACTTCCTTCGACGGCGTCTGGGCGGCGGGTAATCGCTCTGTGCAGTCGGGGTGAGGCACGGGTGCCGGGCGACCCATGGCTTCGCGGCCAGGACCGTCCCTGCCCTGACGAGGGGCTCTGGCTCGATACCGATGCAGGTGTCCACAAAGTGCCCATAAACTCCGTCAACGAGGCTCACCTCGTGGCAACTCGCATCAAGCGCGTTCGCTGCGTTTTCGCAGGTCAGGGCTACTATTGGCAAGCATCATCAACCAGTGCTCGCCTGCTGGACCGCCGCGTCCGGGGTCACGGGGTCGCAGGTTAAAATCCTGTCAGCCCGACGTTGTGATGTCTCGGGACATCGGAATAGCCGGACCTACAGAAATGTAGGTCCGGCTATTGCTTTTGTGGCCAAAACTGTTCCTTCGAAGAACACGCGCGACGCGTGGATCGCGGTTCTTCTTCGCACCACGACCCACGCGTAGGCCACTGCTGATCACGGCGGATGCAGCGCGTCACCGTGGAGAGGCCGACGTCACCGTCG
>JAKDKP010000594.1 GCA_030453285.1 Propionibacteriales bacterium | reverse complement strand
AGCAGGGCCAGTACGGGCAGCAGGCTCAGTACGGCCAGCAGGATCAGTACGGACAGCAGTCGTACGGGCAGTCGGGTCAGCAAGATCAGTACGGGCAACAAGATCAGTACGGGCAACAAGATCAGTACGGGCAACAGGGCCAGGCGAATCAGCAGGGCCGGTACGCACAGCAGGATCAGCAGGGCTGGGAGCAGACCGACCAGCAGGCGTGGAGCCGGGATGCAGGACAGCAGCAGGATCAGAGCCAGTGGGGCCAGCAGAATGATCAGGGCCCGTGGGGTCAGCGGGGCCAGTGACGGTCACGGTGTCGGGCGAATCCGTGGAGATCCGCCGGAGCGTCCGCCGCCGCAAGACCGTCAGCGCGTACCGGGAGAACGGCATCGTCGTCGTGCTCGTCCCGGCACGGATGTCGCAGGCGCGGGTGCGAGGGGTGGCCGCTGACCTGGTCGGCAAGATCCGGGCCCAGGAGGCGCGCCGCCGCGGTCCCCGAGCCGAGACCGAACTCAGTCGGCGGGCCGCCGAACTGGCTGATCGTCACCTGGCCGACTGTCCCGGGGCGCCCATTCGACCGCTCTCGGTGGTGTGGGTGACCAACCAGAACCGTCGGTGGGCCTCCTGCAGCGTGGACTCTGGAGCGATCCGTCTCTCGCACCGCCTGCAGCCGATGCCAGCATGGGTGGTCGACTACGTGTTGCTGCACGAGCTGGCGCATCTCGTACAGCCAACCCACAGTCGTGCCTTCTGGGAGTTGGTGAACCGATACCCCGAATCCCTGCGGGCACAGGGATATCTCGAAGGGTTCAGCGACGGCACCGGCCTCGCGGGCGAGTTGGAATAGCCGACGCGGCACGCACTGCCCGTGGGCTCCAGTACGCCTCGCTCGTTCCTCGCGGGGGCTACCCGACCGATGGGCGTCGCGTTCCTCGTTTGGCCACTCAACCAAGGGTCGCTGGGGGGGGGTTCCTCACGAAGCCAACCGATCATCGTGGGCAGTTCATCGTGCGTGAGTTCCTGATCATCGTGGAGAAGCGAGTGATCAGCACAGGCGGGCGGTGGCGACCTTGATCAACTCGGTGACCTCGGGCTCCAGATCGTCGGGGAGTTCGGTGACGTCGAACCAGCGGACGTCGGTGGATTCGGCGCTGCAGACCGGGGGAGTCGCCTCATCGGCAACCACGATGTAGCGGACGTCATGGTGCACCTCGGCATCACACGGGGCCGGGTGGGTGCTCAGGTCGGCGATGCCGGGGACCAGGCGGAGGCCGGCGATGCCGGACTCCTCGGTGGCTTCACGCAACGCCGCGGCGGGCAGTGACGGGTCGTCGGGCTCGGCGTGGCCGCCGGTCTGCAACCAGCGCCCGACCTTGGCGTGCAGCACCAGCAGCACCTGGCGGCCATCGGTGGTGCACACCATGGCCGAGGCCGTCAGATGACCCGGTACGGTCCGGCGCAACCACGGCTCATCGGTGCCCTCGGCCAGGGCGAGGAACTCCGTACGCAGCGTGGACTGCCGACCGGCCGGGGGAGTCCACCGGGACAACTCGGTGCGGCAGGAGGCGGTGAGGTCCGCGTTGATCACTGCTGTGTCGGGCCGGTCGACCCTGTGTCGCTGTCGCCCTCGTTGCTTCCGCCGGCGGCGTCCTCGTCGAGCAGTTTGGCGAGCTCGGCGTCGAAGTCGGTGTCGGCCTCGGTCGGTGGCTCGGTGCCGCGGCGGACGAAGCCGATCGGGTCGTCAAGATCAGCAGCCGCTGGCATCACATCGGGGTGACGCCACACGGCGTCGCGGCCCTCGACGTCACGATTCTCACGCAGGGCTGCCCACAGGTTGGCGGCATCCCGCAGTCGACGGGGCCGCAGTTCCAGTCCGACCAGGGAGGCAAAGGTCGCCTCGGCCGGGCCGCCGGCGGCCCGGTGCCGACGCATCGTCTCGGCCAAGGGCACGGCAGCCGGCATCCACCGGGCGGTCGCGCGGGCGACGACCTCGTCGACCCAGCCCTCGACCAGGGCAAGCATGGTCTCCAGCCGGGCCAGTACGGCCTTCTGCTCGGGAGTGCGCTGCGGTTCGAACAGGCCGCCGGCCAGGTTCTCGTTCAGCTCCTCCATGTTGGCCGGATCGGCGTTCTCCAGTGCCTCCTCGAGGGCACTGGTGTCGATCGAGATGCCGCTGGCGTACTCCTCGACGAGGGTGAGCAGATTGCTGCTGAGCCAGTTCGTCCCGGCGAAGAGTCGCTGACGGGCACATTCGCGCAGGGCGAGATACAACGTGACGTCGGTCCTGGACTGATCAAGGCCCTCACCAAACTTGGCCACGTTGGCCGGCAGCAGGGCAACCTTGTCCGA
>JAKDKP010000593.1 GCA_030453285.1 Propionibacteriales bacterium | reverse complement strand
CAACTCGGAACTGATATGTGACAACGCCGCCAGAAACAGGATGGTGGCCCAGCCGGTGTCCTTCCAGATCACCTGGGAGGTGAGCAGCAACCGGAACACGTCGGGATTGCCGATGATCGACACGGTGGCGAAGTCGTTGGCGCGCAACATGTTGTTCAAAAGCCCCGAGCCGCCGAGCATCTGCTGGAAGACCGCCACCACGATCACCCATGACAGGAAGTGCGGCAGGTAGAGGATCGACTGGGTCAGGTGTTTGATCCGTTCGGAGAACAGTGAGTTCATCAGCACCGCGAGCACGATCGGCGCCGGGAAGACCAGCACCGCCTGCAGCACCGTCAAGATCAACGTGTTGCGCAGCGCGGTCAAAAATCTCGGGTCACCATTGACCATCACCTCGAAGTTGTCCCAGGCCACCCAGTCGCTCCTGCCGATCCCGAGGAACGGTTGATAGTCCTGAAAGGCGATCGCGTTCCCGGCCAGTGGCAGGTAGTGGAAGATCAACAACACCGCCGCACCGGGCACGACGAAGAGCACGAGCACTTTGTCCCGCCACAGCCGCAACCACCACGGCGCGGGACCGGTACCGCCGGGCACCGACACCGTCTGGTCAGCCTGCGGTGCCCGGGACGACTCGGTGGCGCTGGCCACGCTCAGCCGCCGTTGGCGGCCGCGAAGGCCACCTCGAACTCGGCACGCACCTTGTCGCCGCTCTTCTTCCAGTTCGACAGCGCCGCGTCGTAGTCGCTGATCGGCTTGTTGCCCTGGATGATCTGGTTCACGATGTCGTCGATCTCGGTATCGGCAGTCTTCCCGTCGCCGAAGGCGGTCTCCGAATAGAGGCCCTGGGCGGCATCCTTGGACAGCCTCGGTTCCAGCACTTTCTGGATGGCGTACTGCCGCTCCGCGACCTCCGGTTTGCCAGCGTAGTAGAGCGCGAACGGCGAATCGCAGATGTACTGCAGGCCGATCCCCGTCTCCACCACCCCTTCCTTGGTGGGTACGGGATCGCTGCCCTGCATGGCGTGATGGCGACCGGTTGCACCGTACTTGCGGAAGAGGAATTCCTCGGTGCCGAAGGGGGCCGCCATCCAGTTGGCCACTGCCAGCAGGGTTTCGACCGAGTGGGTCGACTCCTTCTTGATCGCGGTGAGGTTGTTCAACGCCGCCCCCAGCCACGGTGTGGAGTCGGTGCCGGACTCGAACCCGGGAATGTCGAGCATGTCGACCGAGAATGCGTCCCCGACGGTGTTCTCGGCGTAGTACTGGTTCCAGGCCACGAAGCTGTCGTAGTCGAAGATGGCCCGGCCGCCGTTGAACCACTGCTTGCGGTTGGTGGCGTTGCCGGTGAACGAGTCGGGGTTGACCACTCCCTCGGTGACCATGCTGATCATGGCTTCGAGAGCCCGCTTGTATTCGGGGTGCTCTCGCCAATGGGTGAACTTGCCGCCCTGCTCCTGCCATCCGTTGCCGATGCCCATCATGGCCAGCACGTACGTCTGTGGCACGCGGGTCCACGCCCACACGCTGTTCCTGGGATCGGTGACGTCCTTCCACAGCTTCATCGACTCGTCGAAGGATTGCGGATCCGGCTTGCCGATTCCCTTCTCCTCCAACAGATCGAGGCGGCACAGGGCCGAGGACGTCCGCGACATCAGCCGCGGCACCGGCACTCCATAGATGCCACCATTGAAGACGCATCCAGCCCAGTAGTCCTCGGACAGGTTCGCCAGGAACGGGTACTTCTTGACCGCGTCCCCGGACAGTTGCTCCGTCAGATCCGCACAGGTGGCGGCCAGCAGGTCGGGGGTCCGCGCCGTGGCGGCGGGCACGTTGATCAGGTCGGGCAGGTCACCGCTGGCCACTCTGGTCTGGAATTTCGTCGGGTACTCGTCATTGGTCGCCATCGAGATCTCAAGATCCGAACCGAGCCGGGTGTTGAGTTCGGACCAGAACGCGTTCTGGTCCTTGCCCGGCGGCAAGGCGCCGGGGATGTTGGTCATGAACGTGATCGGTTTGCCGTCACCGGGTGGTTGTTCGATGCCCTTGACCAGCTTGTCGGGAAACTTCTTGAACCCGTCGTTGAGGATCGCGTTGCCGACGTAGTCGGGAGTCACCCCTTCGTACTTGACGTAGGTGGGCAGCTTCACCGCCGCGTTCACGCTCTGAGCCTTGCCGGGGTCGGCGGAGGAACGACATCCCACCAATCCGGTCGCTGCGACGGCCAGACCGCCACCGAGCACCGCTCGTCGACTCACGTTCTGCATGGCTCACACCCCTTGATCATCATTGATCATCACCGTCGGCGGTGATTGTTGATCTTCATTGATCCGGCGGGAACAG